>NZ_CP096670.1:332500-542500 GCF_023238625.1 Agarivorans sp. TSD2052 | reverse complement strand
TCGGCCTAGTGGATTTAGGCCATTAGTATCAACACTTATACGCCCCTCAGACATCGCCACAAATTGTTCTTCTATATATAGGTGCAATACTTTAAGAATGATCATCGCCTGTGGGGTATTACCAATCGACTGAATGTCGAATAATTCACACGCCATAGCAATAGGCGCATCACTTAAGCGAGGCAAAGCAAAATCAGCAAATGGAGTTAAGCCTAATTGTTGAGCGAGAACTTCAGACTCTCCATGCGGCAGTGTTTTGGCTGACTCGGTCACTTGCTTAGCTTGCAAGGCACTCGCAATATGTACCACACAATGTTTGTGCCGCTGAATATTTACCTTAGTATCTTTATCGCTACCGTCTGGCTTTTTGCCTAGCGATAACATGATTAAGGGTGGATCTGAACTTAGCGCAGTGAAATAAGAGAAAGGCGCTAAGTTATAGGAATCAACAAACCCGTTATCACTGAGCACCCACGCTATAGGCCGAGGCACAATAGTTTGAGTCATACAGTGATAAATCTGGTTACTGCTTAAATCTGCAAAATTGATCTGCACTAAAGTCTCCCTAATGAGGATAAAACAATTAACCCGCTAACGCGGGTTTCTTCCATCAATATAGCGAGGTTCGGCTAGCCTTGCTCCAATACCTCACTAAGGGCCGCTAAACACAAACTGACATTTTCTTGCTTGGCTGCATAGCCCATTAACCCAATACGCCAAGCCTTACCGGCAAACTGACCAAGGCCAGCACCAATTTCAAGGTTGTAGTCATTGAGTAAACGACTGCGAATGGCTTGCTCATCGATACCCTCAGGAATAGCCACTAAATTTAGTTGCGGTAAACGACAACTTTCATCGACCATCAGCTCCAGACCAATTTTCTTTAAACCTGCCGCTAACGCAGCATGTTGTTTAGCATGGCGCTGCCAAGCTTGCTCCAAGCCCTCTTTATATAGCATTAGCAATGATTCGTGTAGCGCGTATAAAGCCGTCACTGGAGCAGTATGATGATATGAGCGTTTTTGTTCGCCAGACCAATAGCCCATGACTAAGGTTTGGTCGAGAAACCAGCTTTGAACTTTGGTTTTGCGGCTTGTTAACTTATCAATGGCAGCTTGGCTAAAACTCACTGGCGATAAACCGGGTACACATGACAAACACTTTTGGCTACCTGAATAGATAGCATCAATTCCCCATTCATCAACCTTAAGCGGAATACCGCCTAAGGACGTAACCGCATCAACGATGCTTAAGCTCCCATATTGTTTAGCCAGAGCACATAGCGCTTTAGCGTCGGAAGCGACACCGGTTGAGGTTTCAGCATGCACAAAGGCTAGCACTTTAGTGTCAGGGTTAAGCTCAAGAGCTTGGGCCACTTTGGAAACAGAAACGGGCTCTCCCCAGTTATCTTCGACAACCACCGCAATTGCACCACAACGCTCTACATTTTCCAGCATGCGTTGGCCAAATACACCGTTAATGCACACGATCACCTTGTCGCCAGGCTCAAGCAAATTAACAAAGCACGTTTCCATGCCTGCAGAACCCGGAGCAGAAACGGCAAAGGTATGTGGATTGCTTGTTTGAAATGCGTATTGCAGTAAAGCTTTAATCTCATCCATCATGTTTACGAACAGTGGATCTAAGTGGCCGATAATAGGGCGACTTTGCGCTTGCAACACTTGTGGCGAGATATCAGAAGGGCCGGGACCCATTAAGATCCGCCGCGGGGGATTAAAAGAACTCACGTTCATCCTAATGTCCTTATATTGTTATTTATTGTAATTATAGATGTTACGTAATTACTCTAACATCGCCTCAACAAAAGTTGAACATAAAGCATACAAACAGTACTTTAGTTTCTGGCCTATCTTAACGATGGCCTTTACAAATGGACATTGAGTTCAAGAAAAAAACTAAACCTCTAAATGCTACACACCGACCCAAAACCACCTCAATCAAAATAAATATAGCTAACCCAAAAAAAGAGGGATTAAGTTTTAAAAAACGGAGTCGTTCAGCCATGTGATTCAAAATAAATGAATAAGATCAAAACTCACCCTAAAAACACACTTAAAAACAACAAATTTAACAATTAACTCACCTCCATTCGTCTTCTACATAGTGAAATATCGGCAGTGAAAATTGATCTAAGTCAGGAAAAGCACCGACTTTAAATATCGCAAGAAAGCCTTTAAAATAAAGGAATAAACCCAAACATCGCCTAAGAAAAAGAGGCAGGAATAATTAGTCAAAAGTTAAATAACGAATAGTAACAAATGCCCGAACAACAAACTGGCTAAAAATCAGGCTTACAGACTCATTTTTCAGTAACATGAACTTATAGTTTGTTATACAACATACTAAAAATGCAATTATAAGAATAATTATTCACGGAATATTTGGCATTTAAATTTCATCGACAACAAACACTAACGCATTAGTTTTTCTAATTATAAATAGGTGTTTTATTTTGTTTGAGAAAGTCGATTAGAGGATCTAGTATGGCGCCATCAACTGAGATGAGGTCCTACATTATGAGCACTAACGTAAATACTATTAGCAACACCAAAAACACTTCTTTGTTCCAACACATCACTGAAGTTTACCAACTTTGTAATGTTTGGCTCTTACGTCAAAAAAGCCGCCGTCAATTAGCGCAGCTACCTGCTTACTTACTACGTGACATTGGTTTAAGCGAAGCTGATCGCTACCAAGAATCACGTAAGCATTTCTGGGAAAACTAGTCAGACAGATTGCTTTCAGCCAAGGATCTCAGGCTTTTTTAAACGGCATGCTGCTTTGCACATGCCGTTTTTGTTTTTTCTTGTTACCATTCCCTCCTTTCTATCGTTATGAATACCACCATGCAAACACACTCAGCTAATCTAATTGTTGTACTTGGACCTACTGCTTCTGGGAAAACCCAACTAGGCGTTGAGTTAGCACGGCATTATGCTGGTGAAGTGCTATCGGCTGATTCTCGTCAGGTATATCGAGGCCTCGATATTGGCTCGGGTAAAGATTTGGCCGAGTATCAAGAAGTCCCCTATCACCTCATTGATATCGTGGACCCCGATACGGAATACAGCGTGTTTCACTTCCAGCGAGATTTTTTCGCTGCTTTTACAGCAATCAAACAAGCGGGAAAGCTACCTATTATGGTGGGTGGAACAGGCCTCTATATTGATGCGGTGACCCAAAATTATCAGCTAAACGAAGCACCGGTAAATAAAGCCTTACGAGACGAGCTTGCTCTACTTGACCTAGAGCAGTTGCAACAACGACTACTGACATTAAAACCAGAGCAGCATAATAGTACTGACCTAACGGTTCGTCCGCGCTTAGTCCGAGCCATAGAGATTGCTGAAACAGACTGCAACATAGAGCCAACAAAAATTGTCGAGCATCCCCATATAAGCCCCCTATATATGGGCATTCGTTGGCCTCGTTCGGTACTGCGAGAGCGAATTACCCTAAGGCTTAAACAACGCTTAGAAGAGGGTTTAATAGAAGAGGTTCAAGGCCTACATGCCAAGGGTGTTAGCTATCAAAAGCTTGAATTTTATGGTTTAGAGTACCGTTTAGTTGCGCAGTACCTGCAAGATCAGCTTAGCTACAATGACATGTTCCAGAAACTCAATTCGCAAATTCATCAATTTGCCAAACGCCAAGACACTTGGTTTAGAAAAATGGAACGGCGTGGGGACACCATTCACTGGTTAGATCCCGAGCAAAACATACTACAGCAGGCTATCAGTATTATTGAGCCTAGTTTAGTTGAGCTGAAAACAAACTAGGTTTTCGGTGGCTTAGCGGTAAACCAGCGGTAATAAAAGAACATTAACCAATGAGCAAGGCTAAGCAAAAAAAAAGCTGTAAAGGCCAACCATAAGCTCAGCTGGTATACCGCTACATCGCCGCTGTTTAACACACTTAGCCCTAACATAATTAGCCAGCCGAGATTAGCCAGCCACATACACTGCTGGCAACGTCCCAACTTTTCAACAAACCAAGCTTTCTGGCAAAACTGACAATTCAAGATAATGACCTTATAAAACCCGAGCTCATGAATTATCCACGCGTCATTAGTTTGATCAATAGATCAGTCAACTTTGTGTAGGGTGGCCGCATCAAACTAATAGCCGCAAACCGGCTTTGCCTAAATATAGGCAGCATTTTGGAAAACTGTACAAACCCATCATAGCCATGGTAGTGGCCCATTCCGCTAGCGCCTACACCGCCAAACGGTAATTCGTGCTGCGCCACATGCAACAACACATCGTTAATACATACACCGCCCGCTTGAGTTTGCTGCACCACTTGTTGCTGAGTTTGTCGCTTATCGCTAAAAATATACAACGCAAGCGGGTGCTCTCGCTGGGTGACATAGTCTATTGCTTGTGACAGTTCATCGTACTCAATCACAGGCAACAATGGGCCAAATATTTCTTCTTGCATTAGCGCCATATCAGCTTTGGCGTTAAATACTAAAGTAGGCGCAATTTTGGCTGGGCTTTCTCCAGGGATCAGCGTGATGGCCTTGCCACCCAGCTCAATGGCTTCGGCCAACAGCTTATTGATGCGTGCTGCAAAGTCGCTAGAAATAATGGTAGAAATAGAACTGTCAGCCAAGGTTTCATAATGTTTTTTGCAGTAGTTTAAGCATGCATCAATAAAAGCTTGTCGCTGCGCTTTTGGTAGCAACACGTAATCGGGGGCGACACACGTTTGGCCAGCATTAAACAGTTTGCCCATCATGATCCGCTCAGCGGCTAGTTTTATCGAATAATCGTCCGCGATAATTACCGGAGATTTACCGCCCAACTCCAAAGTAACAGGCGTGAGGTTTTCAGCTGCCGCTTGCATCACTTTACGCCCCGTATTGGTTGAACCGGTAAACACCAAATGATCAAAGGCTAACGCAGAGAACACCGGCCCTAACTCGCCATCATCGGCATAAATGGAAATCAGATCCTCCGGTAAATATTGCGGTAATAAACGAATCAGCAGCTCAGCTAAACGAGGACTTAACTCTGACATTTTCACCATTGCTTTATTACCAGCAGCTAAAGCATCCGTTAGCGGGCCTATAGCAAGGTATAAAGGATAGTTCCAAGGCACGATTACACCAACCACACCAAGTGGCTGAGGCTCCACATGGTTACGGGCCCCTAAATGCCAAATGGCTGTACCTTTGCGTTGCGGCTTAAGCCACTTTTTAAGGTGCTTTAGCGTATAACGAATACCTTCAATCGAGGGAAATAATTCGATTAATTGGGTTTCATGAGAACTTCGATGACCAAAGTCTTGACTAATAGCCTGAATAATCGCGTTTTGGTTCTCCTGCAGCAGCTTTAGTAATTGCTTAAGGTTGTATTGGCGCTGTTGCAAGCTCGGGTAAGTTTGCAACTTAAATGCGCTTTGCATAGTTAACAATTGGTTTGATAAATGCTGCTGGGCCAAGGGATCACCTATTTGTGTATGATTACCAACTCAGGATATGTTACCCATGGTAACTTGTAAATATAAAAATCACAAAGCTTGAACATTTTGACGGCTAACCGCATAGTTTACTGGTAAGTTCGATCTAGGAGATAGCATATTACTTCAACACATTTTACCGCTCCTTGGTGGGCTAAAAATAGGCATGTGCAAACCTTACTGCCGACTTTTTTATTACGCAATAAGACGCAAAAACTTGAATGGCAAAAGTTAGATCTCGCCGATGGTGACTTTGTCGATTTAGCCTGGGTAGGTAGCGCTACCGCTGATTATGCACAGCAGCCTATAGTGGTGGTATTTCACGGTTTAGAAGGCAGTGTACACTCACCTTATGCCAAAGGCATTTTACACGCCTGTAATCAGCAAGGTTGGCGTGCGGTAGTGATGCATTTTCGCGGCTGCAGCGGCAAGCCGAATAAGTTATGGAGAGGTTATCACAGCGGGGAAATTGGCGATGCAACGGCCTGCCTAACATACCTGCAGCAGCAATACCCTGAAGCCCCTCTGCTTGCCTTAGGCTATTCATTAGGCGGTAATATGCTAGTGAACTATTTAGCTAAAACGCCAAGTTCCCCCTTAAAAGCCGCAGTGATAGTTTCGCCACCACTTAACTTAGCCGCATGTTCAGAGCAACTTCAACGTGGTTTCTCTAAGGTATATCAGCACCATTTGTTGTCTCGCATGAAAAACAATTTGTGTCAAAAAATCAGTCATACATCGCAAGCACCATTACAGGAAAAACAAGTGCAAACCTGGCGCAACTTCGTTGAATTTGATGATCATTACACCGCTAAAGCGCATGGTTTTAGCAGTGCAGCTGATTACTACCAACGCTGCAGCGGTTTACCCTTATTAAAAGATATACAATTGCCTACGCTAGTAATCCATGCTGCAGACGACCCCTTTATGGATCATCGTGTCATTCCCAACAAAGAGCAGCTTGGTCAGGCTGTTGAGTACCGTTTAAGTCGCACTGGTGGACATGTTGGCTTTGTAGGTGGTAGCCTGCTGCGCCCCAAATTTTGGTTGGAATCAACAATTCCACAATGGTTTAAACTGCAACTCGAGCAAACAACAAAATGATAATTCCTTGGCAACAACTTGAAGCTGACACTTTTAATGCTTTATTGGAAAGCTACGTGCTTCGAGAGGGTACCGATTATGGCGAGCAAGAACTTAGCCTAGCGGATAAACTCGAACAAATTAAACAACAAGTTATTAATGGTTCGGTTTTAATCGTATACTCAGAGCTTCATGAAACAGTAAACTTAATTGCCAAAGAGCAGTTTGATGCCTCTGCCATGGAAGGGCAGCAGGATGATGGGTAAACCATGTTTATAGTCATCACCAACGGAAAAGGCCACTATGTCAGCTAAGCATCCAGTTATTGCCGTTACCGGTTCTTCAGGCGCAGGTACATCAACCACCAGCGAAGTGTTCGCTCACTTATTTCGACAACACAAGCTAAACGCAGCATTTATTGAAGGAGACAGTTTCCACCGTTACACACGCCCCGAAATGGATGTTGCCATTCGTAAAGCTCGCGAGCATGGTAAGCACATTAGCTATTTTGGCCCGGAAGCTAACGACTTCAATCTGTTATATGATTTTTTCAAACAATACGGGGAGGACGGTACCGGTCAATATCGCCGCTATTTACATACTTTCGATGAAGCCGTTCCTTACAATCAAATGCCAGGAACCTTTACACCGTGGCAAGATTTACCCGAAGAAACCGAGGTACTGTTCTACGAAGGTTTACATGGTGGCGTGGTTTACGATGAAAAAAATGTAGCCTCAAAGGTCGACTTATTGATCGGCATGGTACCGATTGTTAACTTGGAGTGGATTCAAAAGTTAGTCAGAGATACCACAGAACGAGGCCACTCTAGAGAAGCAGTACAAGAATCGATTGTTCGTTCTATGGATGATTATATTAACTATATTACTCCGCAATTTTCGCGCACCCATATTAACTTCCAACGAGTCCCCACTGTTGATACCTCGAACCCATTTAGCGCAAAGAGCATTCCTTCGCTCGACGAGAGTATGTTAGTGATCCGCTTTAGAGGTTTAAAAAATGTCGACTTTCCCTATCTGTTACAAATGATAGATGGCGCCTACATGTCTAGACAAAACACCATTGTGGTACCTGGCGGTAAAATGGGTTTTGCTATGGAACTGATTTTGTCACCAATGATTCAGCAGTTATTAGAGACCGGTAAAATCCGTTAACTGGCATTTTCTATGCGGTAGCTGTGGCTTATGTCACAGCTTTTACCTAACATTAAAGACACTGAACAGTACTTTTCCATACTCAATTGCACAGCACGAGCGACGTGCTTTTCACTTAAGTCTACACCACTTACTACAAACTCTAGGTGAATTTTAGTAAATACGCGCGGTGTACCTTCAGCCCGTTCAGCATCAAGATTAACTTTACAATCAGTAACTTGCTGCCTAGCCTTGCTTAAAATAGAAATGATATCCACAGAACTACAGCCACCAGCTGCCATTAAAACATATTCCATTGGGCTTGCAGCAGCCTTGCCGCCGTCTCCATCCATCAAAATTTGGTGGCCTGAGCTACTATTACCGACAAACTGCAGTTCTTTGGACCAGTTTACTGTTGCTTTCATATTAGATTCCCCTGATAAACATTTCGTCGGCCAGCTTAATCTAGGTCAAGGTTCAACACCAGTATTTACCTCATACTAAAGGCGTATAAATGCCTTGCAGCAAAGTCCGAAGCCTTTTATGCTAGAGGCGGAATGGACGACTATTACAATAAAATACAATTTGTTAGTTATAAAGCTAATAAATAATTATAAAGACAGAGGATTTCTTTAATATGGTAATTGGCAAACCTCAAGCTGATCCGGTGATGGAGTGGTTTCTTTCTCACTGTCACATACATAAGTACCCATCAAAAAGTACTTTGATTCATGCTGGCGAAAAAGCAGAAACTCTTTACTACATCGTAAAAGGCTCGGTCGCAGTATTGATTAAAGATGAAGAAGGCAAGGAAATGATCTTGTCTTACTTGAATCAAGGCGACTTCATGGGTGAATTGGGTCTTTTCGAAGACACTGAGAATCCAATTCGTACCGCTTGGATCAGGGCTAAAAGTCCTTGTGAGGTAGCGGAAATTTCTTATAAGAAATTCCGTCAGCTAATCCAAGTTAACCCTGAAATTTTGATGCGCCTTTCAGGCCAAATGGCTAATCGTTTGCAAATCACCAGCCAAAAAGTCGGTGACTTAGCATTCTTAGACGTTACAGGTCGAATTGCACAAACTTTATTGAATCTAGCTAAGCAACCAGATGCGATGACTCATCCAGATGGTATGCAAATTAAGATTACCCGCCAAGAGATCGGCCAGATTGTTGGTTGTTCTCGTGAAACGGTAGGCCGTATTCTTAAGATGTTAGAAGAGCAAGAACTGATTACTGCACACGGTAAAACTATAGTGGTTTACGGAACGCGCTAGTATCAGCTGGTAAAAAAAGCCGCTTAAGCGGCTTTTTTTGTGCCTAAAGAAATGCTACAGCTATGATGTTCTGTCTGTGCTGCTAAAGATTTTATCCGCAGACGCCTCAACAAATCCCGAGTACAGCTCGCCATCCGGTTTGGGATAGCGCTGCGCAAACTCATAGAAACAACTGGGTATGTTTTGCTTACCATCGTCAAACACCACCTCTGCTTCGTCTGCCATGGTAGATGACTGCTCTAGCAATACCTCTGCTGACCCCTTAATCTCGCCGCCCACAGTATTTAATCTAAAGCCGGCATCTAACAAACATCGATTCACCTGCTGTAGGCTGTCAAACCCCGCTAATTGATTGACCGAAATAGTAAAATGATTAGCACGGTAACCATAGGCGGCTAACCACGCTGCGTACTCACTCTCTTTAAGCAAGGTTTGATAATCAGCATAAGTTAATTGCCAAGGCCTTCCAGAAAAGAATACCTCTGGGCGCTGGTATAACGCTAAACTCACTTGAGCCGCTAAGCGCTGAATAATGGCTTGCGACGCTGTAGACAAACTCTCAACTTGTAGTTCACTAATGAACACTTTGGGCACACTAGGGTCATCATGTTCATAATGGGCGGCATCTAAATGTTTATTAGCAAAATGGTAACTTCCGCCTTTACGGTAACCCATCGCTAACAGGTGCTTAGCAAAGGCTTCAAGCCCAGTTCCGGCCAAGTTAAAGGTTCGCACCGCTATGTGGTCATTAACGATGTGTGCGCCCTCACCCAGTAACTGACGAATAGAATCGGCACTGGGGGTAACGGCTACGTATTGCTGCCATAAACGGTCAAAAAATAAGTCTAGCGTCATTACCCTCTCCTTAGAAATGTAAGCCAGGGCTAAGAACCGTCGGCATTACACTGGCTTTCCCTTCCATTGATGCCACTGGATAAGCACAGTAATCGGCGGCATACTTAGCACTAGCTCGATGGTTACCTGAAGCCCCTACGCCACCAAATGGCGCTGCGCTGGATGCCCCAGTGATTGAACGATTCCAGTTAACAATGCCAGCACGAATGCGATGGCGAAAATTTTCCCACTTGGCTTCATCACAACTTAACAATCCAGCAGACAAGCCATAGCGCGTATTGTTGGCCTGAGCGATAGCCTCATCCCAGTCTGAGTAACGAAGCACTTGCAACAATGGACCGAAATATTCTTCGTCTGGTAAATCCGTAACGCCACTAATATCGATGATACCGGGTGTAACAAAACCTTTATGCTCTTCTAATTGGCTTAATACCACCAGAGATGTTGCGCCTAGGTCTTGAAGTTTTTGCTGTGCACTCACCATACCGGCCGCAGCTTTAGCGCTAATCATTGCCCCCATAAACGGCTGATGTTCTGCATCATAATCTCCGACTTCGATGGCTTTAGTCACGGCGATCAAGCGGGTCAAAATTTGCTCACCTTGCTCAGTATTTGGGATGAACAATCGGCGGGCACAGGTACAGCGTTGTCCGGCAGAGATAAAGGCCGACTGCACAATATCGTGCACCGCTGCATCAACATCCGCGACTTGGTCAATCACTAAAGGATTATTCCCCCCCATTTCAAGCGCCAATATTTTATCTGGCTGACTGGCAAACTGCTGGTGTAACACATGCCCGGTACTCGAACTTCCGGTGAAGAACAATCCATCGATACCAGCGTGAGAAGCCAGTGCTTTACCGGTATCGACCTCGCCTTGCACTAAATTGAGCACGCCCTCTGGCAAACCCGCTTGCTGCCACAATTTAACAATACTTTCAGAAGTATAAGGGGTTAATTCCGAAGGTTTTAACACTACCGTATTGCCAGCAATCAATGCCGGTACAATATGGCCATTAGGCAGATGCCCAGGAAAGTTATATGGGCCAAATACAGCGACAACGCCATGCGGCTTGTGCCGTAATACAGCGGTGGCAATGGGTAGCTCAGCAGACGACTCACCAGTCCGCTCAAAATAAGCTTTCTCTGAAATAGCCACTTTACCAATCATAGCTGCGATTTCGGTGCGCGTTTCCCACAGTGGCTTACCCGTTTCTTGAGCGATAACTAAGGCTAAAGACTCTTTATTTTCCTCGAGTAAGCCCGCGAATTGCTTAATAATGGTGACTCGGGCTTCCACTCCACTCATGTACCACGCAAACTGGCTCGCTCTAGCAGCACTGACTGCAGCGTCAACCTGACTCTCCACCGCCGCATGCCCCTGCCAAACACAATGGTTTTTAGCGGGATCGATAGACTTAAAAGAAGTACCTTTACCCGCTAACCATTGACCATTAATAAACTGATTTAAATGTTCCATTTACCACCTCACATCCATTATTGCTGCCCTAGGGCAAGGCATTATTGTTCGAAACGCAAGGCGCCTACTCGAATACTTGCGCCATTGGTCACTTCCAAAGCAGAAGCGGTCTCTTTCGATACCACTGCGGTATGTTGCTGAAGATCAATATCGATCACTGAAGCACAGGCGCGAAAATCTTTTAGGCGTGCATTTGTCAGCAACATTTGCTGTGCTGAAGCGCTAGGCTCACCGATAGCGACTGTTAATTTGAAAGAATGTTTAACACTCTCTATCAACTTTAGAGGGCACTCTACGGTTGGACCCGCATCAAAAATATCCACGTATCCGTGTTTACAAAAACCTTCATCCTCAAGCAAGCGCAAAGCCGGACGGGTTTTCTCATGTACTTCACCGATTACCGCTTGAGCGTCTTTACTGAGTAGGTTTACGTAGATAGGGTATTTAGGCATCAGCTCTGCGATAAATTCCTTTTTGCCCACCCCGGTCAAATAATCCGCGGTAGGAAAATCAACACTAAAGAAGTTGTCTTGTAGCCATTGCCAAAAAGGCGAACGCCCCTGCTCATCAGACACCCCGCGCATTTCGGCGATGACGGACTCATCAAAGCGCTCGGGATTCTCAGCCATCAACAAGAAACGACACTTAGACAACAAACGGCCATTTTGACCTTCACGATGCGATTCGTTTAAAAACAAGGTGCATAATTCAGTCACGCCAGTGTAGTCATTCGTGAGGGTTAGTGTCTCGACCACGTTGTATACATTAAGGCTGCGTGAAGCATGAACCACCTTTCCTAGGTGATAAGTATAAAAAGGGCTACTCATACCAACCGCGGCATCGATAGCACAAGTACCGACAACCTCTCCGCTTTCGGTATCCTCAGCCACCATTAAATAATGTTGGTCACCGGGTTTATCTGCTTCAGCAGCAAAAGAACGAATCGAATGTGCTAACTTTTCTCGCAACAAGGGCTCATCAACGGGTAAGGAGGTAAAGCCTATCCCAGACGCAACGGCCATTTGTAACAAAGCAGGGTAGTCCGCTTCCTTAATAGGACGGATAACTAACATGCCACATCTCCCTTTCATCAAGTAGCACCATACCGTAGCTAATAGTAGCCACTCAGTGTCATCGTAAAAAAAGTATTACTTGGCAGGTATTACAGCGAACACCTGCCGACGAAACTAAGCCTTAACGACGCTTGCTACGGCTTGCTCAAAACGTTGCATGCCTAACTCAACATCAGCTTGTGGGACAATTAAAGAAGGAGTAAAGCGAATCACGTTAGTCCCCGCTACTAATACCATTAGGCCTTCGGTCGCAGCCGCCACTAAAAAATCTCGTGCTCGCCCTTGGTATTGCTCGTTAAGCACAGCGCCTAACAACAAGCCCTTACCACGAACTTCTGAAAATATCTGATACTTGTCGTTAATCGCATTCAGCGCGTCTCTAAACCACTGTTCACGCTGTTTTACGCCACTGAGCACTTCTGCAGTATTAACAATATCAAAAGCGGTTTCTGCCACCGCACAAGCCAAGGGATTACCACCGTAAGTGCTACCATGAGTGCCTACCTTCATTGATGCAGCTATCTCAGTTGTGGTTAGCATTGCGCCAATCGGAAAACCGCCGCCAAGCGCCTTAGCAGAGGTGACAATGTCTGGTGTAATGCCTAAACCCATATAAGCGTATAACTCGCCGGTACGGCCCACTCCGGTTTGCACTTCATCAAAAATAAGTAAGGCATTGTGTTTATCACATAACTCACGCACTTTTTGAGCAAAGGCCAAGTCTGGGCTAATCACCCCGCCCTCACCTTGCAACGGCTCCATCATTACCGCACAGGTTTTATCATCAATGATCGCTTCTAGAGCAGCCAAATCGTTATAAGGTATGTGCTCTATATCGCCAGGCTTAGGACCAAAACCATCAGAGTAAGTTGATTGGCCGCCAACCGTCACGGTGAAGAAGGTGCGACCATGGAAACCTTGCTCGAAGGCTACAATTTTGGTTTTATCGCTTGCGCTATGTTCTATGGCAAAGCGACGCGCTAACTTGAGTGCGGCTTCGTTGGCTTCAGCGCCTGAGTTACAGAAGAACACTTTCTCAGCAAAGGTGTTATCAACTAGTTTTTTGGCTAAGCGTAAAGCAGGCTCGTTGGTAAGAACGTTACTTAAGTGCCACAAGGTTTGGCCCTGCTCGGTCAGGCTTCTGACAAGGGCAGGATGACAATGTCCTAAACAACTTACGGCAATACCACCCGCGAAGTCGATATACTCTTTGCCTTCTTGATCCCACAGGCGTGAGCCGTCTCCCTTCACCGGAATAATTGCGGAAGGAGCATAGTTAGGTACCATAACTTCATCAAATAGCGCTCGAGTAACAGCGTGTGACATGTAGCGTTCTCCTTTTAGCTTCTAGCCATTCCTTTAATCAAGGCCAGAAAAGTTAATAGTTTGTAAACAGTTCGGCGATTATGGCAAATATCGAGAGTGATGTCTGAGCATAAGGCCAATACGCCATATAAAATATGGTCATTTTTACGCAGATTCAGTGCATAGTTCTAACGCAAAAAACCAAGCAAATAACCTGAAGGGCTAATAGTTGATTTACATAAGCATAAGTATGCACATCTTATTCATTCAATATAATCATTAGATAATGACTATATATACTGGAAATAATTCTAAATTTTAGAATCAACAAAGTTAGCTAATAGCTGTAAACCTTGCTGAGTTAAGATGCTTTCAGGGTGGAATTGTACCGCATGAATGGGTAAAGACTTATGTTTTAAACCCATTATTTCGTGATTATCCCCCTTGTTATCATGACTCCAAGCCGTGACCTCTAAACAATCTGGTAAGCTATCAGTTTGTACCACCAAAGAGTGGTAACGCGTCACCATCATTGGGTTATTCAAGCCTATGAATACCGATTGTTGTTGATGATACACAGGACGCACCTTGCCATGCATTGGCTGTGCTGCCCGCACCACCTGCGCACCAAAGTGCTGCGCAATACACTGATGCCCCAGACATACACCTAAAATAGGCAACTTACCAGCAAACTCAGCAATCACTTCTAAAGAGATGCCCGCTTCATTCGGTGAGCATGGGCCAGGAGATATCACTAAATGACTAGGGGCCATTTGCTTGATTTGTTGAAGAGTAATGTGATCGTTACGACGAACTTCAACCTCTATATTTAGCTCAGAAAAGTACTGATAAAGGTTATAAGTAAATGAGTCGTAATTATCGATTATGAGTAACATATAGCCCTAATGTCTAGCAAAAGTGCGGCGCTGAGAAAGTCGCTATCTTAGCTGATTTTTAAGCGCCGACACAGCGACATTTATCCGACCGTTTAACTTTATTCAGGTTAGCTGGTGTGCCCTGTTCTGCAGGCTTCAATAAATACAATTTCGCTGTAATTGTTGTCGTAGTATTGGTTAGCTATAGCTCGTAGCTGCTTACGCTGCGCCACCATATCAGCCACGGCCAATTGCGGTTGTTGGCAAACCAGCTCTATTGTGACCCAAAAACGCCGGCCGGTTTTCATAACCAAGACTTCCCCTAAGCTAAATCCTGCGAGCAGAGGTTGCTGGCTTAAGGCTTTCTTAAAGGGCACTGTGTGTTCAGCATCAGGAGCACTAAGTAATAGTTCCTTGAAACCATTTCTCACCAGTAAGTAAGGGTCCTTTAAGAAAATGATGGAGAAAACTATTACCAGTATTTGGTCAACATAACGAGCCACCCAGCCAAAACTACTGTCTTGTATCAGCATAACTATCAGCAACGCGACGCCAATTGCGCCAGAAATCACTGAGTTAATTAACCAACCTTGCTGCTCGGCCAACAACAAATTTGAAGGCTGCCGCTGATTACTCAGAAAGCACAAGTACCAAGCCAGTAAACACCCCGCCACCGCTGGCACGACATATATCAACATCATACCAATCTGTGGTTCTCGACCTCCAGCTAATAGTGTTTGCAAATTGGCCGATAAAGCAAAAGCCACTAACACCAATATCGAGATCCCCTTGACCATGACCATTAAAGGTTCAAAAGCAAAATAGCCCAGCGGGAAACGGTCATTATAGTTTTGGCTAGTAAGGTAAGCGATACGGATCCCTATAAACGCCATAACAGCAGATAGCAGGTTGAATACACCATCGAGCATAATCGCCCCCGATTCCGTATAGACCCCCATACTTATTCCCCACATAGACAATACCAAGGCAATGATGGCTGAATACACCAAGGTTTTGCTTTCTAGTTCCATTTATATGCTCCTAGCAATGGCGAAGTACTTTAATCTTGTAATAAGTAGATAGATATTAGCAGCCCTGTGCTCTTCTCTCGAGGCTTAGAAAGATAGCAGGTTCTAACACACTTGAATCGCTTTCTTATTCTAAACCTGCCTCAAGGGCTTTCATAAAAAATTGCCATTCATCTATGATGAATGGCAATTCCCGCATGGTTTAATTTTAGCTGCGTAATATCAAGCACACATTTAAAAGCGTTACACTATAAACCAAAATGACTTGGCAACTTACGCGGCGACCATTGCTGCCAGCGATATAAAGCTTCTATAAAAAAGTAGTCTCCAAATATTGTACCGACTTCTTCTTCGCCCCACTTTTCAGAGCCTTTCAGTAAGATTGATTGATACTCAGGATCCATGGCTAAAAACTCAGGTGTCGCTAAAGAAGTAAGCATACTCTCTGCATCAACTAAGTACTTTTCTTCATTAGTAATCTTATATAGTTCTAACAATGCTGAAGCAACAATTGCTGTCGCTGAGCTATCTCTTGGGTTTTTATCATCAATAGGTGCGTCAAAATCAGCGTAAGGTATAAAATCTTGCGTTTGCAACTTAGTCGCTTCGATAAAATACTCATAAGACTTTATCGAACGTTCAAGCATTCTCTCTAAGCCAGTATACCGATAATACATAGCATAAGCATACACCGACCATGCCTGCCCTCTTGACCAGGTTGAGTCAGCTTTCCAGCCTTGGTGAGTTCTTTTATCAACAACTTTTCCGTCAAGGCCATAGCCAACCACATGGTAGGTGCTGGCGTTCTTTCTTAGGTTGTGCTCCCAAGTTTTATCAGCATGAGATATTGCCATTTCAGTATAATCGGGTTTATCGGCATTTTGGCCTACCCATAGAATCAACTCCATGTTCATGAGCTGATCAATGTTAACCTCAAAGGGTAAAATAGTGGGGTTTTTAGCACCTTGTCGCCATGATCTAAATGTTCCAATATTTTTGTTGTACCGCTGTTCAACCATGGTATTCGCACCACCAATTAACACCTTTTTATAGTCAGGGGTAGCATTGCCGCCAAGCGTATAGCCTAGGCCAAAGCTATCAAAAATTTGAAAACCGGTATCGTTGTCGGTGGCGTAAGCCCTAGACCTCACTCCGTCGGTCCAGAACTTGGCCCTTTGTTGCCATACCTCATCGTTTGTCAGGGCATTTAGGTACCAAAATATACCGGGAACAAAGCCACTACACCAATTGCGGTCAGGCTCAGTAATCCATTGACCATCACTATCGGTATAAGCAGTAAAGTTTTCTTTATTATCACTTAGTGCATTAATCGCTAAATTGGTCGACTTATGCTCGATCAACGCCATCACATCTGGATAGTTAATACCCTTGGCCAGTACGCTGCTAGATAAAATGATTGTACTAGCTATCGCTAGCTTAATTGTTTGATTGATGGTGAATAAAGACACGCATTAACTCCTTTAATAAGCACGTTAATCATTTCAACTTTCTGATTGTAAATAATTATCTATGCTTAGGTGAGCTAAAAGTCATACAAATAGATTTTAATATTAAAGCTTGGACTATATATCACAAATAAAGCTTCAATTAACGAAATGAGCCGCTGCTATATGTATATCAATACGTCAAGTTCGAAGTGAAAAGAAAGAAGAAGGCGCTAGCTAAGCCCGTCAGCTAGCGCAATTTGGGAGGGCTATTTTAGAGCAATAAAACCCAATACTTCATAGACCGAACGTAACGTTTTGCTGGCTTGCTCACTGGCGCGTTCCGCACCTTTAGCCATAACGGCTTGCAACGCAGCTTCATCTTCTCGTAAAGCCTTGTAGCGAGCCTGAATAGGCTCCATCATCGCCACGACGGCATCAGCAGTATCCACTTTTAAGTGTCCGTACATTTTACCTTCGTAACTCGCTACGAGTTCATCAATTGGCTTACCCGTCGCTACCGACTGCAAAGTCAGTAGGTTAGATACGCCGGGCTTTTCGTGGCGATCAAAATAAATACGTGCTTGTTCATCTGAGTCGGTTACAGAAGCCTTAATCTTTTTAGCTATTTGCTTAGGTGTATCATTGAGCAAAATAAAAGATTTTGGGTTGTCATCAGATTTAGACATCTTCTTCGTGGGCTCTTGCAGCGACATAACCCGCGCACCAAACTCTGGAATATAGGGCTCAGGAACAGCGAAGACATCGCCATATAAAGCATTAAAGCGATTGGCTACATCACGAGTTAGTTCGAGGTGTTGCTTTTGATCATCACCTACCGGTACAGCATTTGCCTGATACAACAAAATATCGGCGGCCATTAACGCAGGGTAAGTAAATAAACCAGCATTGATATTATTAGCATGGGTGGCAGACTTGTCTTTAAATTGAGTCATCCTATTTAACTCACCCATTTGCGTATAACAATTTAGCACCCAAGCAAGCTGTGCGTGCTCAGGTACTTGCGATTGAATAAAAATGGTACTTTTATCAGGGTCTAATCCGCACGCAAGGTAGGTCGCTAAACCATCTAAAACCTGTTTTTTAAATGCATCGGGCTGTTGACGTACGGTAATAGCATGCAAATCAACCAGCATAAAATAACAGTCATAGTCATCTTGCATACCAATCCATTGGTTTATTGCCCCAACATAGTTACCAATGGTTAATGAACCTGAAGGCTGAATGCCACTTAATACAATCGGTTTACTCATGTTCTTCCTATAAAAATAATATACGGGCTTAAGCCACTACCGAGCCGTTAAACAACTCAACCAAACTTACTAGGCTATCAGCCACAAAATCGGGGCCACTAAGAGCGATATCTTCACCGTAGTTATACCCGTAGGTCAAGCCCAGCGAACGACAACCGGCTGCTTTTGCAGCTTGAATATCGTTTTTTGAGTCACCCACCATCAGTAGTTGCTCAATATTAAGTTGGTAGTGTTCAACGAGATGCTGCAATGGCAGAGGATCAGGCTTCTTACGGGGTAAGCTATCGCCAGACAATACCACGCTAAAATATTGAGCCAAATTAAGTTGCTCCAACAAAGGCTGAGTAAATAAACCCGGCTTATTAGTCACTATCGCCATTTCAATATTGAGTTTAGCCAACTCGGCTAAACTGGCCGCGACACCAGCGTAGAGCTTGCTCGCTACACATAGCTTTTCAGCGTAGTGTTTAACAAATAATGGCTTGGCTTGCAGGTATAAGGCTTCGTCTAAATCACTAGCGATGGTCGACGAACCTGACAATGCACGCTTAATGAGTACTTCGGCACCATTACCCACCCAATGACGAATGGTATCCTCGGTAAATTCACTATGACCCATATCGACTAACATTGCGTTGATAGCAATAGCGAGATCGGGAGCACTATCTACCAGAGTGCCATCTAGATCAAAGGCGATTAACTTAATTTGCTTTAATTGACTCATTAGCTCTCAGTCTATTTTGAAACAGTGGCTAACTCAGCGCGCATCTGGTCGATGACGGCTTTGTAATCAGGCTTACTGAAAATAGCAGAGCCGGCAACAAACATATCAGCACCAGCCGCCGCAATGTCGGCAATATTATCAGGAGTGACACCACCGTCAATTTCCAAGCGAATATCGTAGCCACTCTCATCTATTTTTTTACGTACTGCACGCAATTTGTCTAAGGTGTTAGGAATAAACTTCTGGCCACCGAAGCCAGGGTTAACCGACATTAATAAAATCATGTCTAGTTTATCCATGACGTAGTCTAGACAATGGATCGGTGTGGCCGGATTGAGCACCAAGCCAGCTTGACAGCCGTGCTCTTTAATCAACTGCAGACTTCGGTCAATATGCTCTGAGGCTTCAGCATGAAATGTAATCATGGTGGCACCCGCTTTGGCAAATTCAGGAATAATAGCATCTACTGGCTTCACCATTAGATGTACATCGATAGGTGCTTCAATACCGTAATTACGTAGCGCCTGACATACCGTAGGACCAAAGGTTAAATTGGGTACATAGTGATTATCCATCACGTCAAAATGAACCACATCGGCACCAGCAGCCAATACGTTTTCAACTTCTTCACCCAAACGGGCAAAATCGGCAGCTAAGATGGAAGGGGCAATTAAAAAAGGTTTGCTCATTGGGTTAACCATTGGGATTGAAAGTGCGCAATTTTAGCGCAGCTTTCGCTATGATCCAATCTCTGTACAAAGATTGTTTTTGTGGCATGCTTAATTACGTGATTATCGAGGAGAAAAATATGGCTGGAAATACCCGCTCTTTGTTAAAAAGTGTGCTTGGGGCTTTGCTGGGAGTTCAGTCGGATAAACAACGTCAACACGACTTTACCCATGGTAAAGCCTGGAAATTTATCCTGTTGGGTATCGTGATGGTGATAGTTTTTGTGCTTAGTATTATTGCACTCGTAAAAGTGATTACTTAGTTAACTAATGCCACCAATAACAAAGGTAAACCGCAGTAAGCCTCAGTGCTAAGCTTTTAGAGACTTATTATGGCAAATCACGTGTGAAATGCTGATCTATGTTGGTGATGTGAACCAAGTTGCCGTTCTGGCAACGCACTAATTATTCGTTGAAGCGAGTTAAGCAAAGCAGCAATTATCTGGCGTTAAAGACGCTGCGCAGTTAGTTTGCCTGATAGTAAGCCAGCAACTCTGCAACTTTCATTCGCTGGTGGCCTTTGCGGCTAATGGTACGGCGAACACTGAGCTGACTTAATACACTGTGTTGATAAATGTCTCTTGTCAGTGGTAAATCATGATTACTGATTAGCACTGAGGCACCTCGCTGCTGTGCTTGTAAGGCTAATTCTCCCAAACGCTCTTGATCACAACGATTAAACCCTTTGCTCGCATAATTAGTAAAACTGGCAGTCGGGCTCAGTGGTGCATAAGGAGGATCGCAATAAACAATATCTCCAGCTTTTACTGCAGCGAAGGTGTCGACATAACTGCAACAACGAAACTCTGCGTATTGCGCTTTTTCGGCAAAAAACTCTAATTCATGCTCAGGGAAATAAGGGCGTTTGTAGGAGCCAAATGGCACGTTGAACCCACCACTACGATTATATCTACACAATCCGTTATACCCATGACGATTCATATAAAGAAACATTAATGAGCGCTGATAGGGGTCACTAGACGCATTGAACTGTGTTCTGATTGAATAGTAATATTCACTTTGATTGGTAGCTGGAATAAACAGCTTTTTAGCATCGTCAATAAATGACTGAGGCTGAGTTTGCAGCAGTTTATACATGTTGATCAAATCGGGGTTGATATCACTCAACACATAGCTGGAGTAGTTAGTATTGAGAAATACAGACGCAGCCCCAACAAAAGGCTCGATTAATATATCGCCCTCGGGTAACTGTTGCTGAATGTCTTCGATCAGACCGTATTTGCCGCCAGCCCACTTTAAAAAAGCTCTCGTTTTTTTCATGTTATTGAGTTAATTCAAACTGAACCTGTTTAAATTGCTTAATCAAAGAATCTAGATTTTGCTGCTTTAAACTATTTCGAGCGGTTTGGGCTTGTTCGCGAGTAGCAAAATCGCCGTAAATAATTTTGTAAGGCACATTAGGGTTAGCACTAGAGCGGTAAACCCAAACTTGATGACTCCACTGGCGCTCTGAAACGAATTTATGCGCTTTCTCTCGATTATTCAGGGCCATTAATTGCAGGGTATAATGTTGACTCGGCTTGGCTTCAAGTAAGCTTTTTACATCAGTTACCTTAATGGATACATCTGAGTTAGCTATTTCGGCACTGTCTTCACTAAGAGCTGCCGGCTCACTGTCAACCGTTTCCTCTGCCAACAAGTTACCGCTATCGCTAATTTCAATCGCCTTTTCGGCTGTGCTTGTTGCCTTACTTTGGTCAGCCAGTAGTTTATTCACCACCTCATCTTCAACCACGACGCGCAAGCCGTCGCTACTTTCTTGAGACGCTAATTTTAGCTCGTCGGCCAATTCCATTGAGGGTAACTCCGCGTCGTCTGCCTGACGCATCGACGCCTTTTCAGCGTCACTCAGCTCACTATCCGCTGCGATTGTTTGTTCTGACATTGAGCCCTTGGCTAGCTCAGGCTCTTCTAACAAAGCTAACGCAATCCGACTATCATTGGTATCGCTACTTTTTCCCCAATCATTAATCAGCTGTACTAACAAGCCAGCGACTGCGGCACACAGAATAACGGCGATAACAATATAAAGTTTATTTCGATTTGGAGCGGTTTCTTCCGACATTGGGATATCTCCGGTAACGATTTGATCGACAAACTGATAAATAAGACGAGGATTGCCTTTGGCAGAGGCAATGTGTTTTTCTATCGCTGACTGATTCTCAAAACCAGCGACATACTCAGCCCGGTTAAACAACAGCGAGGCTAATTCAAATGATTCATTCTCACTTAATGGCGAGATATCAAAACTAACAATATTACTGTCAAAGGTCGCTAGTTGGGCCTCGAAATCGCTTCTAGCTTGAGCAAACAACAATATCGACAAGGGGTGTTGATAAAGCTGGTTGTAATGATGAAAGAACTCAAATAACTCAGTTAACACATCTACCGGCAGAAGATGAGCTTCATCAATTACAATCACTAATGGGCTATTGGTTTCTTTGACGTTTCGCTGAAAACTATCAAACAAGGGATCATTTTGATTAAATAAGGGGTCTTTGATTAACTGCTGAAGTAAATCACGGCGTAACTGCCCACCATTACCGTCGGCAGGCATACGCACAAACGCATGATTGGCGAAATCTGCACGTTCAAGTACCGAGCTGGCCAATGAAGACTTACCAGAACCTGCCATGCCAGTAACACAAATAAATTTTGCACTAAAGCGTATTTGGGTGATCAGTCTCTCGCGCAAGCTTAGTTGACTTTGCAACTGGGCAAACTCGGCATCACGCCGCACTTCCACCATTCAAAATGCCTTATTGAAATCGACTAATAACTGTTTTTATATCACTTTCAGTAATTGAATCAACTACTTCTGCTGTACCAATAGAGCTAGGTAAAACTAAACGCAATTTTCCTGCTAATACTTTCTTGTCACGCATCATATGTGGAATGAACTGCTCAAAACCCATGTCTTTAGGTGGAGTAATTGGTAGCCCTGTCCGTTCAATCAAAGCACGTATTCTAGCCACTTGTTGCTGGTCAATCATTCCGGCTAATTCGGCGGTTTCAGCAGCCATAACCATACCAGCGCCAACAGCTTCGCCATGTAGCCAAACGCCGTAACCTTGCTCAGCTTCGATGGCATGTCCAAAGGTGTGGCCTAAGTTTAATAAGGCACGGATCCCTTGTTCTGTTTCATCTTTAGCGACCACTTCAGCTTTAATCTCACAACAACGAGCAATCGCTTTAATCATCAAACTTGGCTCAAGAGCCATTAAGCCATCAAGGTGAGTTTCAAGCCAGCTGAAAAAATCTGCATCATAAATGATGCCGTATTTGATCACTTCAGCCATACCTGCAGCCAATTCCCGTTTATCCAAGGTAGCTAGGCAGTTGATGTCAATGACAACCGCTTTAGGTTGATAGAAAGCACCAATCATGTTTTTGCCTAGGGGATGATTAACCGCTGTTTTGCCACCTACAGATGAATCTACCTGGGACAAAAGGGTCGTTGGCACCTGCACAAATGGTACAGCTCGCTGATAACATGCTGCTGCGAAGCCAGCCATATCACCGATAACGCCTCCCCCCAAAGCCACAATTGTTGTATCTCTACTATGTTGCTTGGCCAGTAGCTCAGAAAATATTTGATTCAGAGTATCCAAATTCTTGTATTGCTCACCATCAGGCAAGCTAACAACGTCGACCTGATAGTCATGCAAACAGCTCAACAGCTGTTCTAAGTAGAGCTCGGCCACCGTAGTATTTGTAACTACCATTACCTTGTTACTGGTAATAGCAGACGCAAATAAATCGGAATGATTTAGTAAATCGTTGCCGATTGTAATCGGGTAACTACGCTCATCTAGAGCAACGGTCAAACGTTCCATTGTTAGTTTAGAATCCTAATAACTCTATGATTTGATTAGCAACTGCTTTAGCGCTTTGATCATCTGTTTTCACAGTGTAATCGGCAACATCCGCGTACATTGGGTTACGCTCTTCAGCGAGATTTTCTAATACGTCTCTTGGCTCATCTGTTTGCAGCAACGGACGACGTTTGTCACGCTGTGTTCTCGCAAATTGCTTATCAATCGTTGTTTCTAAATAAACTACGATGCCGCGTGCAGAAAGATGATTGCGGTTTTCTTTGCTAATTACAGAGCCACCGCCTGTCGCAAGTACGATACCTTGAAGTAGTGAAAGATCATCAATTACTCCTTCTTCGCGTACTCGGAAACCAGCTTCGCCTTCTACGTCAAAAACCCAAGCGATATCCGCACCAGTACGGCGCTCTATTTCTTGGTCTGTATCGTAAAATTGCAAATGTAACTGCTGTGCTAAATGACGCCCAATTGTGCTTTTCCCAGCACCCATTGGTCCTACTAGGAAGATATTTCGTTTCTCAGCCATGCTTTTTCAAATTTGTCTTTGTCTTGGTCTATTTTCTCCCCGCGATGCGGGCACCTATTGTACCAACCTTACTAAAAAGATCAGGGCGGGATTATCTCAGTATGAAGGGGACTTTGGCAACTGCAAAATTGCTCCCAAAATAGATTGTCTCTATTTGGGAGCAATAAAGGCCTAATTTACAGCCCGTCGAGCAAGATTCGAGGGGTAACAAATATTAGTAGTTCGTTCTTTGTAACACTTTCAGAGGTTGTTCGGAAAAAGTAACCTAAACCAGGTATGTCACCTAAGATAGGAACCTTTTTGACTCGGTCGATATTTTGTTGTTGATAAATACCGCCAAGTACAACCGTTTCACCATTCTTAACTAACACTTGAGTACCGATTTCTTGCTTGTTAATCGCAACAGCCGGACCAGTAGGAGTCAGCACCGCTTCACCTTCTGAGTCTTGAGTTATCACTAAATCAAGAATCACATTACCATCTGGCGTGATCTGCGGGGTAACTCGCAAGCTCAGTACCGCTTTTTTGAAGGTGACTGAGGTGGCACCGCTTGAGGCACTTTCTACATAAGGAATTTCACGACCTTGCTCAATATAAGCCGCTTTCTGGTTAGCCGTTGTAATACGCGGGCTAGCGATCACCTCACCTTTATTTTCTTGTTCGAGTGCGGATAACTCAAGGTCCAAGATTTGACCGTTGGCTAGCTTAGCCACCTGAAATGCTATTGAACCCGCAGGATCGGCTACCGGTAAGTTAACATTTAAGCGGTCATCTAGGTCAGGGATAGCTCCGCCAAGCACACTGTCGGCGCCTTCTAGCGTCCCAGATGTAATACCGGTACTGCTACCTACAGAGCCAGAGTTTGTCACTCCCCAACGAATACCAAGCTCTTCACTGACATCGTCGGTTACTGTCACCATACGCGCTTCAATCACCACTTGCTTAACGGCAATATCAAGCCGTTCTACCATCGCCTTAATGTTAGCTAGCGATTCTTCGGTATCTTTAATCAGCAGTGTATTAGTCCGATCATCAACCGCCACTGAACCACGCTCAGATAGCATTGATGCCTGCTCATTTTTAAGTAAAGCGGATAAATCGGCAGCTTTGGCATAATTAACTTGAATATACTCTGAGTAAAGTGGTGCCAAGTCGGCGACCTGCTGAGCACTTTCTAGTTGTTGACGCTCTTGCTCAGCCAGCTCAGAAGCAGGCGCAATCAGCAATACATTATTGTCGAAACGTTTATCTAAACCTTTAACTTTTAGAATAATGTCTAATGCTTGCTCCCAAGGCACATCATCCATACGCAGTGTAATATTGCCGCGAACAGAATCGGTAGTCACCAAATTAAGCTTGTTAAAATCGGCTATCAACTGCAGTACCGTTCTAACAGGAATATCCTGAAAGTTAAGCGATATCGGCTTACCTTGATATTCTACTTTGGCACTTTCTTCAGCAAGCATGGGTTTAACTTCAACCATGAATAGTTCGCCTGACTGATCGTAGCGATAGTCAAAGTCACCTTCGATAGCTATTTTCAATTGCACCTTAGAGGCGTGTTTGAACACTTCGACACTTTCAACTGGCGTTGCAAAGTCGTTTACGTCCATGACATAAACATTTTCTTCTGCAATATCCGTATTATAAAAGTCTATCAGCAAGCTATTATCGCGACGCTTGATATCAGCGGCGATAGAGCTATTGTTCAAGTCAATCATCACTTGGCCTGAACCGCCTTTACCACGACGAAAATCTATCGCTTCAATAGTATTGATAGTGGCATGTTCTACTCGGCTAGCGCTTTCAAATGCATCATCAACTGATGAGTCGGCAGCCGCAGCAGCCACTGGCAATGCGCCCAGTTTAATCAATACCCGTTGCGCTTCTTTACTAACCTGATAAGGAACTAGGCGTTCTAAACCTAATACTAATTGCAGACCAGACTCAGTTTGAAGGCTTTGCACCTGCTTAACGCCACCACTTTCAATCGGTAGAGGGTTAATTTTTAGCGCTGAACTTGCATTCGCAACATCAATCACTAACTGATTAGGTGAATACTCTAAGTGGTCCATTACGTTTTCGATTGGAGAATCAAACAACAACTCAATCTCAACTGCACCCTTTACCATAGGATTAGTATTCAATTGAATTAATTGAGCGTTTGCCCATGCCTGTGTTATGCAACAAAACACACCAGCCACCAACAAGCCGCTTTTGTATACTCCTTGCAGCATCTTTCCCTTCATGCCATTTTCCCTATTGTTCAACTTTCGTAAGCGAAAGCTGAGTAGTCCTTTCGATCCAACAGCCTTCGCCATCAGAAACGACTTCTTTAATATCTAAACCTAGTGCGCTTACTTTCACGATGGTTCCGTGATGTAAGCCTAAGTAATAACCTTCTTTAACTCGATAAAGCTCGCCACCGGGGGCTTCAATTAACGCCCACAAACTTGGCCCGTCGCCCAAAATGCCACGCATCGTTAAGCTAGACAAAGAGTATTGCTCTAGAGGCTGTTTATCGCGGGCGCCATCTGGGGCGAGAGTACACTCTTTTTCGCTTTCCGTAGCGACAGTGGCCGCTTCGGGCACTGGGCTAATGAACGGATTACGACGTTCACTTGCTTGATAAGCTAAGTGTTCGAAAGGTGTAATCTCTGGAACATCTTCCTTAACAGGAACTTTACGCGCTTTTACCTGCATCACGTATTGCTGCAAATCATCTTTTGAGCCTTCACAGCCAACCAATGCAAGCAGGGTCAATCCAATTGCTAATGCTTTCATCATTTCCCCTCTGGCTCCGCTTTTTCTTTATAACGGTATGTTTTCGCTAACATCGCCATACTAAGAGAAGCGCCATCACCTTGTTTTTTCATAGAAATGTTATCTAAAATCACAATTCTTGGCAAAGCGGCAACGGCACTAACAAAAGCACCTAATTGATGATATTCCCCTGTCACTTCAAGCTTGATAGGCAATTCAATTGAAAACTCATGCTCAACTTCGGGTTCCCAATTAATTCGACGAAATACCAAACCATTATCAATGCCAATGAATGTTAACTCATCCAGCAGTCCTGGAATTTCATGCTTTTCAGGCAACTGTTTCAACAAAGAAGAAAACGCTTCGCGCATTTGTTCAATTTGTTCTTGGTAAGCCGGTAGGTTCCCCGCCAATGCCGCCTTAACTTCAAACTTAGCACGAAGATCTTGCTCCTTCGCTTCCAACGTGGTTAGTTTCGTTTGCTCATCCGAGATTATTTGATAGTAATACCCCACAGATATCAGTGCACAGACTACGACCACAAAAATTGTTTTTGCGATTTTAGGCCAAGTACCTATGGTTTCAAGGGTAAGTTCGTCGAGCTGTATATTTGCTAATGACATTATTCGACCTCCTTGTCTTCATTTTGGAGACCCAATTTAACACCAAATTTAAGCTGGAATTTGCTCAGTTCCAAATCAACATCGGCACTTGGTAGCGCCACGATTGAACTAATGCTAGGGCTTCCCAACCATACTTTTCGTTCGATATTTCTCATCAAGCTTGCCACGCGATAATTGGCTTCACTCTTACCATCCAAGCTAATCGCAGCATCTTTAAAGACCAAGCTATCCAGATATACCCCGGTTGGAGATATCAAGGGTAAATCGTTAAAGATTTTAGTGGGGATGTTGCGACTTTCTTGCAAGGTTTGAATCAGTGCAATCCGCTCTTTGAGGCTTTTCTTTTGTTCTTTAATTTTTCGGATTTCGCCTATCTGGTGATCCAAAATGGCAATTTCTTTTTCTAAAAATTGATTTCGAGCATGTTGGCTGTCTTGCAAGCCAGTATAGAAGTTTTGCACACCAAGCAGTGCCACCACGGTGACCAAAACAGCAACACCAAAGGCAATCCAAAAGTCACGCTGTTGTTTTGCTTTTAGGGCGTCTCTCCAAGGGAGTAAGTTAATGTTAGACATTATCAAAACTCCTTAGGGCTAAACCTAAAGCCACCATGTACTTGCCGCCTTGTTGACGTAGCTTGTCACGGTCCACAGACCGGTCAAACTGACAGTCATCAAAAGGCTCTGCTTTAATGACTGGCATTTCTAGATCATTTTGCATCTGACGGACTAACTCGTCAGACAAGGCACTGCCTCCACTCACAGCAACCGCGTCTAAAGACTTATAACCACTTGAGCTTAAGAACAATGAAACTTGGCGGCGAACGTTTTGAATCACACCACTGACAAATTGTGCAAACACGTCAATCTCGTAGTTTTCAGGTAAGCGGCCACTTACCTTCATTTCTTTAGCTTCATCTAAACTTAAGCTATAGAAACTGGCTATCTGCTGAGTGTATTGTGCTCCACCAAAGTTTTGTGCACGGTTATATACCACTTCACCTTTATCGAGAATGGCAAAATTAAGCGTGGTTTCACCAATGTCAACTAAGCCAATGATTTTGCTTTCATCAAACTCTTCATCGCGTTGATTGAGCAAATAATTCCACGCTCTTCCTAAGGCGTGGGATTCTACATCCACAACCTTTGCTTCAAAATCGGCATTCGCTAAAACTTCCGCACGAATACTCACCGCTTCGGTACGTGCAGCACTAAGCAACACGTTATTCCGATTAGGTTCGCTTTCATTGATGCCCAAAACTTCGAAATCAAGGCTGATTTCGTCGATGGGAAACGGAATGGAGTTTTCAGCTTCAAGCTCTACTTGAGTCTCTAACTCCAATTCAGACAAGCTACTATCCATGTAAATTACCTTGGTAATTACATGGCTACCCGCAACGGCGGTAGCTACCTGACGATTTCGTGAAGGAAGTTTCCTTTTCAATTCACGCAACGCTTCAGTAATTTCTTCTGGAGAAACAACTTGGTTATCGACTAGTGCGCCTGCAGGGGTATCAACTTCGGCAACCGACTCAACTTTAAATCCTTTGGAGGATTTTGAAAGTAATAGCCCTTTAATGGTTGCAGATCCAAAGTCAATTCCTAACAGCGCAGCCGATGATTTCTTACCTATCCCTAGTACCATCACTCGCCAACTATCTTTTGAAATTAAACAGTTACCTATTTTTCCAGAATACCCAGTTATTGATGCTCGCGCCAATAGTTCTTAAGAAAGTTGTCGAAACAGGTCACAATTTGACGATATAATCAGCCATTCTTTAGATACTGAGTGCAAATTTAGCGATGAAATGGCTTAAAAGACTGTTATTTTTGATTTTCTTGGGTTTTAGCCTTGGGCTAGCAGCAGTCACCGCACTATATTTCTATTTTGCACCGCAGCTGCCCGATGTCACTACTTTGAGAGATGTCCAATTACAGACTCCAATGCGAGTATTTAGTGCCGATGGCAAGTTAATCTCTCAATTCGGCGAAAAACGTCGTATTCCGCTACAAATCGAAGAAGTTCCAGAACAAATGTTACAAGCATTTCTGGCAACCGAAGATACGCGATTTTACTCACATCCAGGCATCGACCCTATTGGCATAACCCGCGCGGCGATAAATTTAATCGCCACCGGGGAGAAAAGCCAAGGTGCCAGTACCATTACCCAACAAGTTGCCAGAAACTTTTTCTTAACCCGAGAAAAAACCTATATTCGCAAGATTAAAGAGATTTTCTTAGCCATAAAGATCGAACAAGAACTGTCTAAAGACGAAATCCTTGCTTTGTATTTAAATAAAATTCCGCTGGGCTATCGCTCATTTGGTGTCGGGGCCGCAGCGCAAGTCTATTACGGTAAAACCGTAGACCAACTGACGCTTGCTCAAACAGCTGTAATCGCAGGATTACCTAAAGCACCGTCGGCCTTAAACCCTATTCGCTCACCGGAACGTGCCCGCGATCGCCGCAGAGTCGTACTAGGCAGGATGTTAGAAACAGGTTTTATCGACCAAGCCAGTTTTGACGAAGCTAATCAAGCTCCTATTACGGCGACTTATCACGGTGCAGAGATTGCCTTAGCTGCGCCTTATTTAGCAGAAATGGTTCGACAAGAAATCTTGAACACATATGGAGAAGAGGCTTATACATCCGGTATGGATGTATACACGACCATTAGTGCCAAGCGTCAAAACGCCGCGACCTTAGCATTGCGAGATAATTTGTTAAGTTACGATCAACGCCACGGGTTTCGTGGCGCAATTAGTCAACTGTGGAAAGCCGATACGCCTGCACTAGACCAAGCAGCGATTGTGGCAGAACTGGCTACATTACCAAACTATGGCGAATTACGAGCCGCGGCCGTATTATCAGTGGCTAATGAGCAAGCTGAGATCATTGTTAAAGGTGGTCAAGCAGGAATCATTGCTTGGGATGATATGAAATGGGCACGACGGTTTATTACCGATACCCGTCAGGGTCCAGCACCAAAATCGGCCCAAGAAGTCTTAAGTGCCGGCGACGTAATTTGGGTAAGCGCTCTACCAACCGAGGCCGAGACAACCACGCCAGCCAGCGACGCCCCGTCGACCCATACAGAGTTACCCAGTGATGAGCCAGCAGATGCGGTGTTAACAGTGTCGGGGGAACCACAAGCGGTAGTGCGCAATTGGCGCTTATCGCAATTGCCTGACGCGGGCGCCGCGCTAATTGCTATTTCTCCATTAGATGGAGCGATTGAAGCCTTAGTAGGCGGTTTCAGTTTTAACCAAAGTAAATTTAATCGAGTCACTCAAGCCAGCAGACAGGTCGGCTCTAACATTAAGCCTTTTCTCTATTCTGCCGCATTTGAACACGGCATGACCTTAGCTAGCCTTGAAAATGATGCACCAATCAATCGTTGGGACAAGGCTATGGGCGTAGCATGGCGCCCTAAGAACTCACCGCCAGTTTATGATGGTCCGATCCGCCTTAGGGTGGCATTAGCCCAATCTAAAAACGTGGTGTCAGTAAGATTAATGCGAGATCTAGGGGTAGATGCTGTCATTAAGCACCTCGCAAAATTCGGCTTTCCCGCAAATGAATTGCCGCGTAACGAATCACTCTCTCTTGGCTCAGCATCATTAACACCAATGCAAGTTGCCAGCGCCTATGGTTCATTTGCTAATGGTGGTTATCTAGTAAGTCCTTACTTTATCGACCGTATACAAGATGGTGAAGGCAATATTATTTTCCAACAGCTTCCTAAAGTGGCTTGTGATGCTTGCTTTGAAATAGCCAAAGACGCGCCAAGCCTTGAGCAGTTGCTTGATGAGACACCTAACGCCTTCAGCCAATGCGATATCTCATTTGCGCAATTGGATGACCTTGCCCCGCGAATTATCAGTGCTGAGAATGCCTTTTTGGTATCTCAAGCAATGAACAGCGCTATTTGGGGAGGAGGAAGCTGGGCCCACAAAACCGGCTGGAACGGAACTGGCTGGCGCGCAGCGAGAGAACTTAAGCGCCGTGATATAGCGGGTAAAACCGGTACCACTAACGACGCCAAAGATGCCTGGTTCTCAGGCTTTAGCCCCGATTTAGTCGTAACCTCATGGATTGGCTTCGATAATTTCAATCGTGAGTTAGGCGAAGCATCCTACAACCAAAACTTAGACAAAAACCAAATTACCGGTAAAGAGTTTGGTGCCCGCACAGCGCAGCCGGCTTGGATAGACTTTATGAAAGTAGGCTTAGAGGGCGTGCCAGAAAAACCGCTGCAACCACCTAAAAATGTAAATACTGTGCGTATCGACAGAGCTACCGGACAATTAAGTAACGCCAGTGACCACACCACTAGGTTTGAGTACTTTGAGAAAGGCACAGAGCCTACAGAGTATGTAAAACCTGCTGCGGGCTCTGTTTTTGGTTCAGAAGAAGATGAGTTGTTTTAGACTAAAGCAGAACTGCGCTTGATGAGTTCTGCTAGCTGATTGAAACATGGCCGTCGAACCGAATTGTTGCGATACAATAAACTAATTCGACGGCTAGGCTCAGGAGAGCGAAAATGACGATAACAAATACCATTTTGCTCTGGGGCGTCAGGAATGGCTAATTGTGGCAATAAGGTTATTCCCATGTCCGCGGCCACCATATGACGCAATGTTTCTAAACTGGTCGCCTTAAAGCTAGTATCTTCTTTGGCTCCTGCTGCAAAACAATACCCCATAGCTTGGTCTCGTAAGCAGTGACCGTCTTCCAACATTAATACATTTTCACCGCTAAGTGCTGACAGCTGGATATCGGCTTCAAGATGCCACTTGTGTTTAGTTGGCATGGCTAGGACGAGCGGCTCATCGTATAAATCAATAGCGCCAAAGCGCTCCATTTCGGGTAGATAGGCTAACAATAAACAATCAAGTTCACCCTCTTCTAAGCGCTGTAACAATACCTGGGTTTGCTCTTCATACAAAAACAACTCCATATCGCTAAATTCAGCGCGTATTTGCGGCACAATTTTCGGCAGTAGGTAAGGTGCTACAGTGGGAATTAACCCTACATGCAACGGCCCTGCCATCGGGGCTTGAAAGCTTTTAGCCATGTCTTTTAGCCCTTTAACTTCTAGCAGAATATTACGAGCCTTCGCAGCGAGCTCATCGCCAGCATGGGTAAATATCACCTTGCGAGAGGTTCGCTCTATTAGTAACAAGCCTAACTCTTCTTCCAATTTGGCGATTTGACCACTTAAGGTCGGTTGGCTAACAAAACATTTTTCAGCCGCTTTTCGAAAGTGTTTTAGCTCTTGCAGCGCCACTAAGTACTCTAAATCTCGTAGGTTCATCTATTTTCCTTTTTTGTTAAATAATACGCTGCTTACGGGTTGACAGCTAGATGAATCAATCAACGACTCTCCGCGAATCCCTACAAAAATAAAAAACTTTGCAATAAAGCTCGCATTCAGCGAATCGGTAATGCAACTACTCGCTAAGATATGATATATAAGTAAATTATCAGGAAACCCGCATACAAGGTCGTAGCGGTCACGGAGGAATAATCATGGTGTGGTTAAAACACTGCTTGTTAATTATATTGAGTTCTTTACTGTTTGCTTGTGGGGGAGACGGAAGCGTTGACCTTAGTGGTGGAGATGATGGTGGAGATGATGGTGGCGATAACGGCTCAAGCACTGCCGCGTCTTTAGGCATTGCGCTCTATAGCTGCGCCGACAGTATTGATGCAACTGTCATACCTACCGGCTGTGAACAAACCAACACTGTTCCTAGCGATACAGCTACTTACGTAGTGGTCACGCTCTCCAACACCAGCCCAATTGCAAATGAACTGGTCAACCTAAGCACTAGCAGCGCTGAGCTTGACGCACAGACCATTTTGATTGGCAGTAATGGCGTAGGCCATACAACAATGAAAGCGCGCACTGATGCAACGAATGCTGACTCAGTCGTGGCGACCTATAGCTACGAAAGTGGCGGCGAAACAACATCGGTTACCGCTGCAGAAAATTATCAAGTACAAATTAACTCCGGCGGAAACGGCGGCACAAATGACCTGCAACTCGCGCTGTATGATTGCAATGGCGTTGCTCGTGACCAAATCCCCGTTGGTTGTAGCTCTACCAATAGCCTCTCGATAGAAACACCAATCACTGCCGTTGCCAGCTTAAGTTATACAGGCGGAACCCCTGCGGCTAATGAACTGATATCTTTATCTACTACCAATGCAGATTTAAGCGCTGAAACTATTTTGACCGATGTGAATGGTTTAGCAATTGCCACCTTGTTTGCCCAGCTGGAAACCACGGGTGCGGATAGTATAGTAGCGAGCAATAGTCAGCTTGGTGTTAGCGCTAGCGCCAACTATCAAGTGGGCCAAGCCAACCTCATAATGACACTAACTTCTAGCCTAGCAGACGGCGAAACTTTAGGATCTGATGCAACAGCGAGTTTTACTGCCACTATTACCGATAGCGAAGGGGAGCTCTACGCGACACCTATCGCCATTAGTTTTGCTTCTAGTTGTAGCGCGCAAGATCTTGCCAACATCTCTGATAGCGTAACCACCGTAAATGGCGTGGCAACTGCTATCTATCAAGCTGACGGTTGTAGCGGCAGTGATACCATTACTGTCACACCGAGTATCAGCGTAATAGACCCACAAAACTATACTATCGATATTGCTACTACTAAAGCCAGTGGTATTACTTTTACTTCTGCATCTCCCCAAACAATTTACTTGAAAGAATCAGTAGGTGAAACCATCGCCGAACTGCTATACGTTGTTACCGATGCAACCGGTAGCCCTAAATCAGGCCAAGAGGTTACATTTACGCTTGATTCAAGCCTGCATGGAGTAACCATCAGCCCGCTTACAGCTCAGTCAAATGCTTCTGGTGAAGTGTTAACTCGGGTAACCAGCGGCAATATGTCCGGTTCGGTAGTGGTGAGCGCTAGCTTTAGTGACCCCGATACTGGCAATATCATTTCCGCCACCTCGAATGCTTTGGCTGTTCATACCGGAGTGCCTTCGCAGCAAAGCATGTCACTATCGGCCAGTACTTTAGCGTTAGAGGCTTGGGGCATTGATGGAGTGGATAGCACAGTTACCCTTAGGGTCAGTGACGAGAATAATAACCCTGTACCTAATGACACAACCATCGTGTTTGAAAGTGACGGCGGCCAAGTATCAGGTAATTGTAAAACTGATGGTCAAGATACGAACAGTGGTTGTTCAGTCAACTGGGTAAGCCAAAACCCGCGTCCTAAAGGCCACTTGTACGATCTGCCGGCAGGCTACTGTAATGCACCTGGATACATCCCTGGTGATGTTGTAAACACCCAAGGCAACAACCTCTATGGTGTCGGCCGCGCTTCAGTATTAGCTTCTACCGTAGGTCAAGAGTACTATTCTGATGTAAACGGTAACCGCATATACGACGCTGGTGAAACGTTCACCGCCCTTGGCGAAGCCTTTGTTGATAGCAATGAAAATGGCAGTTACGATGTGGGCGGCATCATTAACCATGACAGTGTCAACGTAGAAGAGCGATTCCGAGATTACAATGAAAATAATGAGTTCGACAATGCTACCGGCGTAAAGGACTCTTCGATTCCAGCCAACGCAATAACTGAACTATATAACGGCTTATCTTGTACGGTAGAAGCTGATGCCAGTGGTTTGTGTACTCGGAACTTGGTTGAAGTTCGCGATTCTGTAGTGTTAATCATGGGCACATCAGGTGCTAACATTTTGATTTCAGACACCACTAACAGTGCACCAGTAAGTAGCGTGGACCTAACCGCTGTTTCCTCACAAGGCTTAGTGGTTACAGTTCAAGATCTTAACGGTAACCAAATGCCTGCTGGTACCACCGTGTCTATCAGTACTAATAACGGTGAGCTTTCTGGGCAAACCTCTTTCACAGTGCCTGACGGTGTACGCTTATGCGATTTAATCGGCCTTAGCGTTATTCAAGAAAGTAGCCCTAACAACCGCAGTGAAGGTACTATGACAGTTACCGTGACCAGCCCAGGGGGAGTAGAAAGCTCACGTTCTATCACCATTATTGATGCGGGTTAAACATAGCTTGTTACTAAAAAGCTAGTTAATGACTGAATGCCGAACAGTAAACAAAAAATGTTCGGTTGACTGACTTTTTACAAGCGCCAAAATCCAGTGCCCCCCTTTAGCACTGGATTTTTTTATGAGCGCTGCTCAAGCTCTTAACATCATTAATTAATGCCAACACAAGCTGCTAAGACCTGCTAAGACCTGCTAAGACCTGCTAAGACCTGCTAAGACCTGCTAAGACCTGCTAAGACCTGCTAAGACCTGCTAAGACCTGCTAAGACCTGCTAAGACCTGCTAAGACCTGCTAAGACCTGCTAAGACCTGCTAAGACCTGCTAAGACCTGCTAAGACCTGCTAAGACCTGCTAAGACCTGCTAAGACCTGCTAAGACCTGCTAAGACCTGCTAAGACCTGCTAAGACCTGCTAAGACCTGCTAAGACCTGCTAAGCAGGATGATGTAGCCTACTTTTCTCTAGGCAATAAAAAAGGCCGCTAACGCGACCTTTTTTCTGCTGTGCTAACTTCTTATTCGAAGATTTTAGCTACAACACCCGCACCTACTGTACGGCCACCTTCACGGATTGCGAAGCGTAAACCTTCGTCCATCGCGATTGGGCAAATTAGCTCTACAACAAATTTCAAGTTGTCGCCAGGCATTACCATTTCAACACCTTCTGGAAGCTCTACAGCACCAGTTACGTCAGTTGTACGGAAGTAGAACTGTGGACGGTAACCTTTGAAGAATGGCGTGTGACGGCCACCTTCGTCTTTGCTTAGTACGTATACTTCAGCTTCGAACTTGGTGTGTGGAGTAATAGTTCCAGGAGCCGCCAATACTTGGCCACGTTGTACGTCATCACGCTTAGTACCACGTAAAAGAATACCACAGTTCTCACCAGCACGACCTTCGTCAAGAAGCTTGCGGAACATTTCAACACCTGTACAGGTAGTTTTAGTCGTTTCTTTAATACCAACGATTTCGATTTCTTCTGAAACCTTAACGATACCACGCTCTACACGACCTGTTACTACCGTACCACGACCTGAAATTGAGAATACATCTTCAATTGGTAGTAGGAATGGCTTGTCGATGTCACGCTCTGGCTCTGGGATGTAAGAATCTAGTGCTTCTGCAAGCTCAATGATTTTTGCTTCCCACTCTTCTTCGCCTTCTAGGGCTTTAAGCGCTGAACCTTGGATTACTGGAATGTCATCACCTGGGAATTCGTATTCAGATAGAAGTTCACGAACTTCCATTTCTACTAATTCTAGTAACTCTTCGTCATCTACCATGTCACATTTGTTCATGAACACGATGATGTAAGGTACGCCAACCTGACGAGAAAGCAGGATGTGCTCACGCGTTTGTGGCATTGGGCCATCTGTAGAAGCTACTACTAAGATTGCACCGTCCATTTGAGCAGCACCAGTAATCATGTTTTTAACATAATCGGCGTGTCCTGGACAATCTACGTGTGCGTAGTGACGTGAAGGAGTATCGTATTCAACGTGAGACGTTGAAATAGTAATACCACGCTCGCGCTCTTCTGGAGCGTTGTCGATAGCTGCAAAGTCTTTAGCTTCACCACCGTATACTTTTGCAAGTACGTTGGTGATGGCTGCTGTTAGAGTAGTTTTACCGTGGTCAACGTGGCCAATTGTACCAACGTTTACGTGCGGTTTATTACGTTCAAATTTTTCTTTAGACACGATATGTACCTTCTTTATCCATTCCAACCTGCCTCACTCGAGACAGATCAATCATAGTTGAATTAGTTTACTTTGCTTCAACAATAGTATCAGCAACGTTTTTCGGCGCCTCATTATACTCTAGGAATTCCATCGAGTAGGAGGCTCGCCCCTGAGTTGCCGAACGTAGATCTGTAGCATAGCCGAACATTGCAGACAGTGGGACCTTAGACTTAATAATCTTTAAGCCCGCTGCTCCATCATCCATGCCTTCAATTATGCCACGACGACGATTCAAGTCACCCACTACATCTCCCATCCAATCTTCAGGAGTTGTAACTTCTACTTTCATCATCGGCTCGAGCAGTACTGGATCAGCTTCTAATGCGCCTTTTCTAAAGCCCATTGCACCGGCAATTTTAAACGCCATTTCGTTAGAGTCAACATCGTGGTACGAACCATCGAATAATGTCACTTTAACGTCAAGCATTGGGTAGCCTGCCAGTACACCCTGATCCATTTGCTCTTTACAGCCTTTGTCTACCGCAGAGATGTATTCCTTAGGAACAGCACCTCCCACCGTTTCATTGACAAATTCGTAACCAGCGCCTGGCTCTAGAGGTTCCATACGCAACCAGACATGACCGTATTGACCACGACCACCCGATTGACGTACAAACTTTCCTTCCACTTCAACTTGCTTGCGAATTGCTTCGCGATAAGCAACTTGAGGCTTACCTACATTACAGTTCACGCTAAATTCGCGCTTCATGCGATCTACGATGATATCTAAGTGTAACTCACCCATACCAGAGATAAGGGTTTGTCCAGATTCTTCGTTAGTTTCTACGCGGAACGAGGGATCCTCAGCGGCCAATTTACCTAACGCTACGCCCATTTTTTCTTGGTCGGCTTTAGTTCGAGGCTCAACGGCAATCTGAATTACCGGCTCAGGAAACTCCATTCGCTCAAGGACCACTTTATTGTTCATATCACATAAAGTGTCACCCGTTGTGACGTCTTTGAGACCAATCGCAGCGGCGATATCACCGGCACGAACTTCTTTAATCTCTTTGCGGTCGTTTGAATGCATTTGCACCATACGACCAAGACGCTCACGTTTTTGCTTAACCGAGTTATACACCGCAGTGCCGGTTTCAACCGTTCCCGAATAAACACGCATAAAGGTCAACGTTCCCACGAATGGGTCAGTCGCAATTTTAAACGCCAAAGCAGCAAAAGGTGCATCGTCGTCTGCTGGACAGTCAACTTCGTTGTCTTTATCGTCCAAACCTTTAATAGCGGCAACGTGATTTGGCGCTGGCAAGTATTCCACAACGGCGTCAAGCACAGCTTGCACTCCCTTGTTTTTAAATGCCGAGCCACATGTCGCTAGCACAATCTCATTGTTTAGGGTGCGCTTACGCAAACCAAACTTGATTTCGGCTTCAGTTAACTCGCCTTCTTCTAAGTATTTATCCATTAACTCATCAGTCGCTTCGGCTGCAGCTTCCACCAAATTTTCGTGGAGTTCGCTTGCGTGCGTAGCTAAATGTGCAGGAATATCTTCATAGTTGAAGGTGATGCCTTGATCGGCTTCGCTCCAGTTAATTGCCTTCATTTTAATCAGGTCAATTACCCCAACGAATTCGTCTTCGGCGCCAATGTTAAGTTGAATAGGCACACAATTAGCACCTAAGCGATCACGGATTTGTTCAATTACTCGTTCAAAATCGGCACCAGCTCTATCCATTTTGTTCACGAATACCATTCGTGGAACAGAATATTTATCAGCTTGACGCCACACTGTTTCTGATTGGGGTTCAACACCAGATGAACCACAAAAAACGACTACTGCACCATCTAACACTCGTAACGAACGTTCTACTTCAATAGTGAAGTCGACGTGCCCAGGTGTATCAATGATGTTTATACGGTGATCATCAAACTGTGCATTCATCCCACGCCAAAAGGTAGTGGTGGCTGCAGAAGTAATAGTGATACCGCGCTCTTGTTCTTGTTCCATCCAATCCATGGTGGCTGCGCCATCATGTACCTCACCAATTTTGTGAGATAGACCGGTATAAAAAAGGACACGCTCTGTAGTTGTTGTTTTGCCAGCGTCAACATGAGCAACAATACCGATATTACGGTAGCGCTCAATTGGAGTTGTACGAGCCATTGTTATCCTCTTGCTAAGGAAAGTTCCTTAGTCTCACATAGAAAGCAGCACAGCTGCGTTATGCAGCTGTGCAACCAATTACCAGCGGTAATGTGCAAACGCTTTGTTTGCATCGGCCATACGGTGAACGTCTTCACGTTTCTTAACCGCAGAACCTTTGTTTTCGGCAGCGTCTAGGATTTCACCCGCTAGACGTAAAGCCATAGATTTTTCACCACGTTTACGTGCTGCATCTACCATCCAACGCATACCTAGGGTGTTACGACGTACAGGACGAACTTCCACAGGTACTTGGTAAGTAGAACCACCAACACGGCGAGATTTAACCTCTACCGATGGGCGCACGTTTTCAAGAGCAATTTCGAAAACTTCTTGGTGAGACTTGCCTGATTTCTCAGCTGCAGCGTCTAATGCACCATATACAATTTTCTCAGAAATTGATTTCTTACCATCAACCATTACTACGTTGATGAACTTAGCCAGAAGTTCTGATCCGAACTTAGGATCTGGCAAGATTTTGCGTTGACCGATCACTCGACGTCTAGGCATTTGAATATCTCCGGTTTGCTTCAGGTTTCCCCAAAACGAATTTTAAAAAAAATTTCGCTATAACTAAATGTTTGGCCTTACTTAACGGAGAGCCGTTATGACTTAGGACGTTTAGCGCCGTATTTTGAACGTCCTTGACGACGATCACTTACGCCAGCACAATCTAATGCGCCGCGTACGGTGTGATAACGCACACCTGGTAAATCTTTAACACGACCACCGCGAATAAGAATTACGCTGTGTTCTTGTAAGTTATGGCCTTCACCACCAATGTACGAAGTTACTTCGAAGCCGTTAGTTAAACGAACACGAGCTACTTTACGTAATGCTGAGTTAGGTTTTTTCGGAGTGGTAGTATATACACGAGTACATACACCACGGCGTTGAGGACACGCAGCGAGTGCAGGTACATTGCTTTTTACAGCTTTGCTTGCACGTGGCTTGCGAACCAACTGGTTAATCGTTGCCATTTTAAATAGCTCCTGAAATTACTTTTAAACATGTGAAAAATCTATCCCCAATTTTGGGGAGGCGAAATTTTATGCGCTTGAGAGAAAAGAGTCAACACTTGCTAATGACTAAGCGGGATTATTTTTGATCATTGCGGCTAGGGCTACCAAGTGAAACTAGGGCAGTGAAGGCCGGTAAGCTTAACGAAACCGGAGTAATCCACCTGCCAACTGTTATCGGTGTTTAGTCCTCTAGCAACGAGATCACTCGCCAGTACCGATACTCGCCCTTGAGTTTTAAGTTCTGCTAAACGCGGCTCGAGTTTAACCACGGCATATACCGCGTCTTCAATAAGTAGTAAGTGGCTACTATCATCGATACTCTCTAAACAATTATCAAACACCGTAGATGAAGGAGAGTGGCGTAAAATATGAAGCATGTTAGAACCTTATGATGGCATGCGCATGACCATACTTTGCAAAGAAATCATCACGACTTAGCGGGTTCACTGATATCGCTAGTTGGTCAGCCGTTAACCCGCGCTCAATCAGCGATTGTGGATCAACATAAAGCTCCTCAACGTCATACAGTTCCAATAAACCATAAGTGGGTAAAACATGGCGCTGTAAGATATCAGCAGGCTGTTGGTTATCAAGCAACTGCAAAACCCCATCGCCGTAAAAATAAATCACGATGTCATCCGATACCGCAGAAGCCGCTAACGCTGCATCTAAAGATTCTCGTGCACTCGCGCTAGAGTGCGGTGCAGCACTAAATACGAATACCAATTGCTTGATCACAGATGCACTACCCTATCACTGCCCAACATAGCCGCTGACATTTCTGCTAACCCCGACATCGTGAAGTGTTGACTCATCGACCACGCCCCTAAAGCGTTAAGGTCAGCGTCTTGCTGGGTTATCACACCCCGACGATAAGCTGCCGCGCTGCAGACCAGCAATTCACAAGCTGAAGACTGTTTGAGCTTCAACCAAAGTGCATGAATGTTCACCTCATCACTCGCTGGTAAACCGGTTTGCATCGCATTAGACACGCCATCCAAGTAAAAGAACACTGTTTTGATTTGATGCCCTTGCGCCACTAGGGCATTGGCAAAATTGAGCGCCGTGGCACTTCCCTGCCTGCCGTAGAGCGGACTGGTTACCACTAAGGTGTAAGAAAGGCTCATATGGCTTATTTAATGTGGGCTATAGCTTCAACTTCTACTAACACATCTTTAGGTAAACGCGCCACTTCTACGCATGAGCGCGCCGGTGCGCTTTCAGGGAAGTAACTGGCATAAACCTGATTAAATGCAACGAAGTTATTCATGTCACTAAGAAAGCATGTGGTCTTGAATACGGTAGATGCATCCGCACCGGCTGCAGCCAATACCGCCATTAAGTTTTCCATTACTTGCTTAGTTTGCTCGCTAATGCCTCCCGCGACGACTTCCATAGACTCTGGGTGTAAAGGTATTTGCCCAGAAGTAAATACTAACTCATCGATTTTTGTCGCTTGTGAATAAGGCCCAATAGCGGCTGGAGCCTGGTCCGTAGATACGATTTGTTTACTCATAATATGCTCGTTAAATTATTCTTATTGATTAGCGAAGTCTGTGACTAAGCAAAAGCATTGTCAAATAATTTGCTTATCTCACAACAAATTACAGGCAAAAAAAAAGGTGGCCTAAGCCACCTTTTCACTCACTATTGGGTCTTACTCTGAATCACTAGTCGGTGCAGCGTTTAACAAAGCAGCTAAGTTATCAGCAGCTTCATCAGCAGTGATCGGAGCCGGAGCTTCTGATCTCGCACGACGTTTTTCGTGATACGCATAACCTGTACCAGCTGGAATCAATCGACCAACAATCACGTTCTCTTTAAGACCGCGAAGTTCGTCTTGTTTTCCGCCTACTGCTGCTTCTGTAAGCACACGAGTAGTTTCCTGGAACGAAGCTGCAGAGATAAATGACTCTGTAGACAGCGATGCTTTGGTAATACCTAGCAATTCACGACGGTATACAGCAGGGCGCTTGCCATCGGCAACTAACTGACGGTTTTCAATATTAACGCGAGCAACTTCGGCTTGTTCACCTAGCAAGAAGCTAGAATCACCAGCATCAAGAATCAAACACTTACGAAGCATTTGACGCACGATTGTCTCAATGTGCTTATCGTTAATTTTCACACCTTGTAAGCGATATACGTCTTGTACTTCATTTACAATGTAGTTAGCAACAGGGCTGATACCACGTAAGCGTAGAATGTCATGTGGAGACTCTGGTCCATCGGCGATAACTTCACCTTTTTGAACTTTCTCACCTTCAAATACATTCAAGTTACGCCACTTAGGAATCATTTCCTCGTATGCATCGGCATCACTAGGAGTAATAACAAGACGACGCTTACCTTTAGTTTCTTTACCGAAACTAATAGTACCGCTCACTTCAGCTAAGATAGCAGGCTCTTTAGGTTGACGCGCTTCGAACAAGTCAGCTACGCGTGGCAGACCACCGGTAATATCTTTGGTACCGCTTGATTCTTGAGGTATACGAGCAATCGCATCACCAACACCCACTTCAGCATTATCTTCCAAGTTAACAATCGCTTTACTTGGCAGGAAGTACTGTGCAGGAATATCAGTACCAGCAATTAATACGTCATTACCTTTATCATCAACCAGCTTCACCATTGGACGCATTTCTTTACCAGCACCAGGGCGCTCGTTAGGATCCAATACGTGAATACTTGATAGGCCGGTTAGTTCATCTGTTTGACGGCTAATCGTTACGCCTTCAACCATATCAACAAACTTAATACGACCAGGTACTTCAGTAATAATTGGGTGCGTATGCGGGTCCCAGTTAGCAACAATATCGCCAGATTTAACAGCGCCACCATCAACCACATCTAAAATACTACCGTATTGAAGTTTGTGGCTTTCTTTGGTTTGGCCCATCTCATCGATGATCGTCAATTCGGTTGAACGAGACGTTACAACCAATTTGCCTTCGTTGTTGGTAACAACTTTCGCGTTATGCAGTTTAATGGTACCCACGTTTTTAACTTGGATACTGTTTTCTGCAGCCGCACGCGATGCCGCACCACCAATGTGGAAGGTACGCATGGTAAGCTGAGTACCCGGCTCACCAATTGACTGAGCAGCGACAACGCCAACCGCTTCACCGCGACCCACTAAGTGGCCTCGCGCTAAGTCACGACCGTAACAAAGTGCACAAACACCAAAATCGTTAGCACAGCTAATCACCGAGCGAACTTTAACCGTATCCACTGAGTTCTCTTCAAGAAGGTCACACAGTTTTTCGTCAAGTAAGGTCTTAGACTTAAGCAATACTTCGTTTTCAGTACCTGGCTTAATTACATCGCCAACTAATACACGGCCTAGAACACGCTCACGTAATGGCTCAACAACATCACCACCCTCAATATGAGGCGTCATCAAGATACCTTCTTCGGTACCACAATCAGTGTCGGTAACGACCAAATCTTGAGCAACATCCACCAAACGACGAGTTAGGTAACCCGAGTTTGCTGTTTTAAGTGCTGTATCGGCCAAACCTTTACGCGCACCGTGCGTTGAGATGAAGTACTGAAGTACGTTCAAGCCTTCGCGGAAGTTGGCTACAATCGGTGTTTCGATAATCGAACCATCCGGTTTTGCCATCAAGCCACGCATACCCGCCAACTGACGAATCTGAGCAGCACTACCACGAGCCCCCGAATCGGCCATCATAAAGATGCTGTTGAAAGAGTCTTGAGTCTCTTCTTCGCCATCTCGATTCATAACCACTTCGGTAGACAAGTTGTCCATCATCGCTTTCGATACTTTTTCGTTAGCCGAAGCCCAAATATCGATTACTTTGTTGTAACGCTCGCCTGCGGTTACGAGGCCCGCTAGGAATTGCTCCTGAATTTCACTTACTTCATCACTGGCTTCTTCCACGATGTCTTTCTTAGCATCAGGAATAACCATGTCATTGATACCTACAGAGGCACCTGACAGCGTTGCGTAATGGAAACCGGTATACATTAATTGGTCAGCGAAAATAACTGAATGCTTAAGACCTAGTTTACGGTAACAGGTGTTTAGCAAACCTGAGATTTGCTTCTTACCCATTGCTTGGTTAACTAAATCAAACGGCAGGCCTTTTGGTACGATTAACCATAAAATAGCACGGCCGATAGTGGTCTTTTTGATTTCAGTTTTTTCTATTTTTGATCCGTCTTCCGCTACAACTACTTCGGTAATACGTACGTTTACTCGAGCATGTATGCTAGCTTGCTGAGACCGATAAAGCTTCTCAGCTTCCTTCGGACCTGACAGATACATTCCTTCTGCTTGCGCATTCACACGTTCACGAGTCATGTAGTACAGACCCAATACAACGTCTTGAGAAGGAACAATAATTGGTTCACCATTAGCTGGCGATAATACGTTGTTGGTAGACATCATCAACGAACGTGCTTCTAACTGCGCTTCAATAGTCAACGGTACGTGTACCGCCATTTGGTCGCCATCGAAGTCGGCGTTATAAGCCGCACAAACTAGCGGGTGTAATTGAATCGCTTTACCTTCAATTAACACTGGCTCAAAGGCTTGAATACCCAAGCGGTGCAAAGTAGGTGCACGGTTAAGTAATACAGGGTGTTCACGGATAACTTCTTCAAGAATATCCCACACTTCGCCGCCTTCGCGTTCAACCATTTTCTTAGCAGCTTTAATCGTAGTCGCTAAACCACGAAGTTCTAGCTTGCCATAAATGAATGGTTTGAATAGCTCAAGTGCCATTTTCTTAGGTAAACCACACTGGTGCAAACGCAGTGTAGGACCAACGGTAATTACCGAACGGCCTGAATAATCTACTCGCTTACCTAGCAAGTTCTGACGGAAACGACCTTGCTTACCTTTGATCATATCAGCCAAAGATTTAAGCGGACGCTTGTTAGAACCAGTAATAGCACGACCACGACGACCATTGTCTAACAAGGCATCAACTGCTTCTTGCAGCATACGCTTTTCGTTACGCACGATGATATCTGGGGCGGCTAGGTCTAGTAAACGCTTCAAACGGTTGTTACGGTTGATTACACGGCGGTACAAATCGTTCAAATCAGAAGTCGCAAAACGGCCGCCATCTAGTGGTACTAGAGGACGTAAATCTGGTGGAAGAACCGGTAAAACGGTCATAATCATCCACTCAGGTTTATTACCTGAATCACGGAACGCTTCCATAAGCTTAAGACGCTTAGTGGTCTTCTTACGCTTAGTTTCAGAGTTAGTTGTTTGCAACTCTTCGCGCATTACTTCGATTTCTTGATCAAGCTCTAAATGACGCAATAAAGCCAATACAGCTTCTGCACCCATCTTAGCTTCGAATTCGTCACCGTATTCTTCTAGAGAATCTAAGTAAGTTTCTTCGGTTAACATTTGACCGCGTTCTAAGCTGGTCATGCCAGGCTCAGTAACTACAAATGATTCGAAGTACAGAACGCGTTCAATGTCACGCAGTGTCATATCAAGCAATAAGCCAATACGCGATGGTAAAGACTTAAGGAACCAGATGTGAGCCACTGGCGATGCAAGTTCGATGTGTCCCATACGGTCACGGCGAACTTTTGATTGAGTAACTTCTACGCCACACTTCTCACAGATAACACCACGGTGCTTCAGACGCTTGTATTTACCACACAAACATTCGAAATCTTTTACTGGGCCGAAAATACGGGCACAGAAAAGTCCATCGCGCTCTGGCTTAAAGGTACGATAGTTAATCGTTTCTGGTTTTTTAACTTCACCAAACGACCAACTACGGATCTGATCAGGTGAAGCTAGGCCAATTTTAATGCCTTCAAACTCTTCGGTCTTGCTTTGTTGCTTAAGAAACTTAAGTAAATCTTTCACGTTTCTCTCCAAGTCGGAGTTAAACCTGGGGCGTTTCTAATGAAACGCCCGCCTTGCTTTTATGTCAGGTGAAGTCCTGTGCTTACAGCTCGTCCAACTCAATGTTGATACCAAGAGAGCGGATCTCTTTAAGCAACACGTTGAACGACTCAGGCATGCCTGGCTCCATCTGGTGGTTACCATCAACGATATTTTTGTACATTTTAGTACGACCGTTAACGTCATCAGATTTAACCGTTAGCATTTCCTGCAAGGTGTAAGCTGCACCGTATGCTTCCAGTGCCCACACTTCCATCTCACCGAAGCGCTGGCCACCGAATTGTGCTTTACCACCAAGCGGCTGCTGAGTAACCAAACTATAAGAACCGGTAGAACGCGCGTGCATCTTGTCATCAACCAAGTGGTTAAGTTTCAACATGTACATGTAACCAACGGTTACAGGGCGCTCAAATTCTTGACCGGTACGGCCATCACATAACACGATTTGTCCTGATTCAGGTAAATCGGCTAAACGTAATAGCTCCTTAATTTCGGCTTCTTTTGCACCATCAAAAGCCGGTGTAGCCATTGGCACACCGCCACGAAGGTTTTTAGCCAGTGTCATTACTTCTTCATCAGTGAAGCTAGCAACGTCAACTTTAAGCTTATCATCACCTACGTTGTATACTTTTTGGATAAAGTCACGCAGTTTGTCCATTTCGATTTCACGCTGAACTTTCAGCATTTCATCAATTTTCTCACCCACACCTTTAGCCGCTAAGCCTAAGTGGGTTTCTAGGACCTGACCGATGTTCATCCGCGATGGTACACCTAGTGGGTTCAAGCAGATATCTACTGGGCGACCCGTTTCGTCATAAGGCATATCTTCACGAGGAACAATGGTAGAAATAACACCTTTGTTACCGTGACGACCGGCCATCTTGTCACCAGGTTGAATGCGACGTTTAACCGCTAAGTAAACTTTAACAATTTTTAGTACACCAGGCGCCAAGTCATCACCTTGGGTGATCTTGCGACGCTTAATGTCGAACTGTTTATCAAATTCAGCTTTGATTTCGTCGTATTGCTCAGCAATCTGTTCCAACTGAGTTTGCGCACCTTCATCGCTTAATGCGGCTTCTAGCCAATCAGCTTTCGGCATGCGGTCTAAGTCAGACTCTAACTTACCGGCTGCAATCAATACTGATTTAGCACGAGCAAAGATACCTTCTTCAAGAATCTTGAATTCTTCGGTTAAATCTTTTTTCGCTTCTTTAAGCTGCATGGTCTCAATTTCTTGAGCGCGCTTGTCTTTTTCTACGCCATCGCGAGTAAAGACTTGAACGTCTATCACTGTACCAAATACTGAATTAGGTACTCGTAGGGATGTATCTTTAACATCCGACGCTTTCTCACCGAAGATAGCTCGTAAAAGTTTCTCCTCAGGCGTTAACTGTGTTTCACCCTTAGGCGTCACCTTACCTACAAGGATATCGCCAGGCTTAACTTCAGCACCAACGTAAACAATACCTGACTCATCAAGCTTGCTTAGTGCTGATTCACCTACGTTTGGAATATCCGCTGAGATTTCTTCAGTACCTAGCTTAGTATCACGTGCGATACAGCTCAGTTCTTGAATGTGAATCGTAGTAAAGCGATCTTCTTTAACTACGTTCTCAGAGATACCAATTGAATCCTCGAAGTTGTAACCATTCCAAGGCATAAAGGCTACGCGCATGTTTTGACCTAACGCCAACTCACCTAAGTCAGTTGATGGGCCGTCAGCCAATACGTCACCTTTAGAAACTGGTTCGCCTGCTTTAACCACTGGACGTTGGTTAATACAGGTGTTTTGGTTAGAACGGGTGTACTTGGTTAAGGTGTATATGTCGATACCCGCTTCGCCAGGAAGCATCTCATCGTCATTTACTTTAACTACGATGCGGCTTGCATCTGCGTAGTCAACCATACCGCCACGTTTAGACACAACAGTAACACCAGAATCAACGGCAACAGCACGCTCAATACCGGTACCTACTAAGGGCTTATCAGCACGTAAAGTAGGAACAGCCTGACGTTGCATGTTAGAACCCATCAATGCACGGTTAGCATCATCGTGTTCCAAGAATGGAATTAACGACGCCGCCACAGAAATAATCTGCTGCGGTGATACATCCATGTACTGAATTTGATCAGTAGGCATGTAGGTTGATTCGCCTTTGTGGCGACAAGGAATAAGGTCAGCTTCAACCAGTTTACCGTCAGCGTCAGTCTCAGCATTCGCCTGGGCGATTACGTAAGTACCTTCATCAATAGCCGATAAGTAATCAACTTCGTCAGTGATAACACCGTTAATCACTTTACGGTAAGGAGTTTCTAAGAAGCCAAACTCATTAGTGCGAGAATAAACCGCCAATGAGTTAATCAAACCAATGTTTGGACCTTCCGGTGTTTCAATAGGACATAAACGACCGTAGTGAGTTTGGTGTACATCTCGAACTTCAAAGCCGGCACGTTCACGCGTCAAACCACCAGGACCTAATGCAGATACACGACGTTTGTGTGTAACTTCAGAAAGCGGGTTGTTTTGATCCATGAATTGAGACAATTGACTTGAACCAAAGAACTCTTTAACCGCAGCCGAGATAGGCTTAGCGTTAATAAGGTCTTGTGGCATCAAGGCATCAAGGTCACCAAGGCTTAAACGCTCTTTAACTGCGCGTTCAACACGAACTAAACCTACACGGAATTGGTTTTCAGCCATCTCGCCAACACTACGAATGCGTCGGTTACCTAGGTGATCGATATCATCGACTTCACCACGACCGTTGCGGATCTCGATAAGCATTTGCATCACTTTGATGATGTCATCTTTATCAAGTACGCCAGCAACACTGCCATCTTCGCGACCAACACGACTGTTGAACTTCATACGACCAACAGTTGATAAGTCATAGCGATCACCATTAAAGAACAAGTTCTCAAATAATGCTTCTGCTGCGTCTTTTGTTGGTGGCTCACCAGGACGCATCATACGGTAGATTTCAACTAGCGCTTCTAGGCGATTAGTTGAAGAATCAACACGTAAAGTATCCGAGATGAAAGAACCTTGGTCTAGGTCGTTAGTGTAAATTGTTTTAAGTACCGTATGACCCGCTAGTGACAAGGCAGCAATTAGCTCTAAATTGAGCTCACTGTTGGCCTCAGCGATCACTTCACCGGTAGTTTCGTCAACGTACTCTTCAGCCAATACTTTGTCTGCTAGATACTCAACTGGCACTTCAATTTGAGTAATGCCTGATTTTTCTAACTGACGAATATGGCGAGCAGTTACACGTCGACCTGTTTCAATTAATACTTCGCCGTCTAATTTAACGTCGAAAGAAACAGTATCACCACGTAAACGTGCAGGTACCAACTCCATCATTACTTTGCCATCTTTCAATTCGAAAGAGGTAGTATCGAAGAAAGTAGCCAAGATCTCTTGCGTAGTCATTTCTAACGCGCGCAACATGATCGAAGCGGGCAGCTTACGACGACGGTCAATACGTACAAACAGGTTATCTTTAGGATCGAATTCGAAATCTAACCACGAACCACGGTAAGGAATAACACGTGCATTGTATAACACCTTGCCAGATGAGTGTGTTTTACCACGATCGTGATCGTAGAACACACCTGGGCTACGGTGTAATTGAGATACAATAACACGCTCAGTACCATTAATTACGAACGTACCGTTACCTGTCATCAATGGGATTTCGCCCATATAAACTTCTTGCTCTTTTATGTCTTTAACCGTGCCAGCCGGAGCTTCACGATCAAACAACACTAAACGCAATTTAACGCGTAAGGGAGCAGAGTAGGTGACTCCACGAATTTGACATTCTTTAACGTCAAAAACCGGCTCGCCAAGACGATAGCTAACATATTGTAGCTCTGAATATCCTGAATAACTGGCAATCGGGAATACACTGCGGAATGCAGCTTCCAGCCCATACTCGCCTTCAGGATCGATTTCGATGAATTTCTCAAAGGAATCAAGCTGTATTGAAAGCAGGTAAGGCGTGTCCACTACTTGAGGACGTTTTCCAAAGTCCTTACGAATGCGTTTTTTCTCTGTATAAGAGTAAACCATATGGTTCCTCAGCTCGCTGATAAGTGACCCACTCTGTCCTCAAAATCTGGGACAGTTCTTACGTACCGTTTGTCAGTGTCTTTAAGTGTATTGCACCTAAAGTTTTTTGCTAGACGCACCATCTAAAACGGTGATAAAAAAGACGACGTCCTACAGCGCAAAAAGGCCGGTGGTTAAATAACCACCAGCCATAGCCTATAAAGGCTGCAATCTACTTATAGGTAGATTACTTAAGCTCAACAGAAGCACCAGCTTCTTCAAGAGCAGCTTTAAGCGTTTCAGCTTCTTCTTTAGATACTGCTTCTTTAACAGCAGCAGGAACTGAATCAACTAAACCTTTAGCTTCTTTCAGGCCAAGACCTGTAGCAGCACGTACCGCTTTAATAGCTGATACTTTGTTAGCGCCAGCAGCAGTTAAGATTACGTCGAATTCTGATTGCTCTTCAGCAGCAGCACCAGCGTCACCAGCAACAGCAACAGCTGCAGCAGCAGATACGCCGAACTTCTCTTCCATAGCTTCGATTAGTTCAACAACGTCCATTACTGACATTTCAGCAACAGCTTCGATAATTTGGTCTTTAGTGATAGACATGACTCAAATTCCTAAATTCAATTAAATTTATAAAATAATGTAGCAACAAGCAAATTATGCTGCTTCTGACTCTTTTTGGTCGCGTAGTGCGGCCAGAGTGCGTACCAGCTTGCCAGCAGAAGCTTCTTTCATAGTTGCCATTAACTTGGCAATTGCTTCGTCGTAAGTTGGTAGTTTTGCAAGAACGTTTACGTCTGCTAATGCACCTTCATATGCTGCTGCACGTACTTCGAATTTTTCTTGCTCTTTAGCGAAATCTGTTAACAGACGCGCTGCAGCACCGGGGTGCTCATTAGAGAAGGCAATCAAAGTAGGACCGCTGAATGACTCAGTAAGACATTCTAGGTCTGTGCCAGCTACTGCACGACGAGCAAGGGTATTACGTACCACTTGCATAGATACGCCAGCTTCACGTGCTTTCGCACGAAGTGAAGTCATCGCATCTACAGTTACGCCGCGTGAATCAGCAACTACTGCAGAAAGTGCACCTTTGGCAGCTTCGTTGACGTCAGCGACAATTTGCTTCTTGTCTTCGAGTCTTAAGGCCATTGGCTTTACTCCTGGATTCCAATACCAGATAAATCTGGTGTTTACTTCCCTCTAATTCACTAGGATTTAGAGGCCTTTACGGTTTGGTGTTCCAGAATAAAAAATTTATTCTTGGGTTTCCTCACCATCTACGTAGGAAATTAAGCGGTTAAGCACCTACGGTCTTGGATGAGGGCATAAGCCCTGACCCATAATTACAAAGCGCGAAATTTTAGTACAAATTTCACGCGTTGTAAATAATTATACTTGGGTTTCTAATGACGCAACATCAATAGATAAGCCTGCACCCATAGTGGTAGATAGGCTAACTTTCTTGATGAATTGACCTTTAGATTGAGCAGGTTTAGCTTTTTTAAGAGCTACAACCAACGCTTCCAAGTTTTCTTTAAGCTTGTCTGCATCAAAATCAGCTTTACCAATAGTAGTATGGATAATGCCGTTTTTGTCGTTGCGGTAACGAATCTGACCCGCTTTTGCTAATTTAACTGCATCAGCAACGTTTGGTGTAACCGTACCCACTTTAGGGTTAGGCATCAAACCGCGAGGACCTAGGATTTGACCTAGTTGACCTACAACGCGCATTGCATCTGGAGAAGCAATAACTACGTCGAAGTCCATCTCACCAGCTTTAACTTTAGCAGCTAAGTCGTCCATACCAACAATGTCGGCACCGGCTTCTGTAGCAGCTTCAGCGTTTGCACCTTGAGTAAATACTGCAACGCGAACGTTACGACCAGTACCGTGTGGTAGCACAGTTGCGCCACGAACGTTTTGGTCTGATTTACGAGGATCTACACCTAAATTAACAGAAGCATCAACGCTTTCTAAAAACTTTGCAGAAGCAAGTTCTTTTAATAGCTCAACAGCTTCGGTTACTGAATAATCTTTTGTTGAATCAACTTTTTCGTTGATCGCACGCATGCGCTTAGAAAGTTTTGCCATCGTATTAGCCCTCTACAACCAAGCCCATAGAACGGGCAGAACCTTCAATTGAACGAACCATTGCATCAACGTCTGCACCAGTCATATCGACTGCTTTAGTGTTAGCAATTTCTTCAAGTTGTGCACGAGTAACAGTACCAACTTTAGTCTTGTTTGGAACACCAGAGCCAGACTTAATACCAGCCGCTTTTTTCAGCAAGTATGAAGCAGGTGGAGTTTTTGTTTCAAAAGTGAATGAGCGATCTGCATATACAGTAATTACTACTGGTACTGGAGCGCCTTTCTCAATTGAATCTGTTTTGGCGTTAAACGCTTTACAGAATTCCATGATGTTTACACCGTGTTGACCTAATGCAGGACCAACTGGTGGTGACGGGTTTGCGGCACCCGCAGCAACTTGAAGCTTAATGTAAGCTTGGACTTTTTTAGCCATTTTAATATACCTTAATTTGGGTTCTAGCGCCTTCCGATAACACGGTCAGCTTCCCGATGGAACAAAGGGCAGCGGATTATAGTCGATCCGCTGCCCCAAATACAACTGATTGTTTATTTTTTATCAGCCTTTCTCGATTTGGCCGAATTCCAATTCAACTGGCGTAGCGCGGCCAAAAATAAGCACTGAGACTTTTACGCGGCTTTTTTCGTAATCCACTTCTTCGATAGTACCGTTGAAGTCGGCGAATGGGCCATCGGTAACCCGAACCACTTCGCCTGGTTCGAATAACGTTTTTGGTCTTGGCTTATCACTGGTCTCATCTAGACGATCTAGGATAGCCTTAGCTTCTTTATCAGAAATAGGCGCTGGACGTTCTGCGGTACCACCAATGAAACCTAACACACGAGGAACACTTTTCACTAAGTGCCAACTCTCATCGTTTAAGTCCATTTGAACCAATACGTAGCCAGGGAAGAATTTGCGCTCACTTTTACGTTTTTGACCTGCGCGCATTTCCACTACTTCTTCAGTAGGAACTAAAATCTCACCGAAAGAGTCTTCCATAGAATGGATCTGGATATATTCTTTAAGAGATTTAGATACACGACCTTCATAGCCAGAAAAGGCTTGAACTACGTACCAACGTAATTTGCGCTCTTCAGTCATTAGATACTCACCCCTGTTACAAAGGCAACTAAACGAACTAATATGGCGTCTAGTCCCCATAAAATTAGCGACATGAATGCAGTAGCAGCTAATACAATCATGGTAGTTTGAATGGCTTCTTGACGAGTTGGCCAGATAACCTTACGCACTTCCATACGCGATTCTTTAGCAAATTCGAAGGCTTGCTTGCCTTTATTAGTTTGCGAAGCGATGCCTAAAGCAGCAATCATCGCGATCACAACGCCAATTACACGAACTAATACCGACATATCTGTGTATAGGTAGTTACCTACCACAGCGGCGATTAAAATTAGAGCAGCTAATGCCCATTTTAGGCCATCTAACGACCCACTTTGGTTTTCAGTACTGGTACTCATCAAACAACCTACAAATAATCCCACAAAATCAAAAATCCCTTTAAAGGGAAGTGGCAGGGGTGGAGAGATTCGAACTCCCAACATTCGGATTTGGAATCCGACGTTCTGCCATTGGAACTACACCCCTATAGCACGAAGCCCGACATTATAGGCACTTTGTTTCAAGATTGTAACCCTTAGATGTCGAAAAAACGTGCCTCATTCTGCAATAAGATAGCGAGTTGCTAATAAGCTCACGAGATCTCAGTGCCGAAAACAAAAAAGGCCGCTAACGCGACCTTTTTTCTGCTGTGCTAACTTCTTATTCGAAGATTTTAGCTACAACACCCGCACCTACTGTACGGCCACCTTCACGGATTGCGAAGCGTAAACCTTCGTCCATCGCGATTGGGCAAATTAGCTCTACAACAAATTTCAAGTTGTCGCCAGGCATTACCATTTCAACACCTTCTGGAAGCTCTACAGCACCAGTTACGTCAGTTGTACGGAAGTAGAACTGTGGACGGTAACCTTTGAAGAATGGCGTGTGACGGCCACCTTCGTCTTTGCTTAGTACGTATACTTCAGCTTCGAACTTGGTGTGTGGAGTAATAGTTCCAGGAGCCGCCAATACTTGGCCACGTTGTACGTCATCACGCTTAGTACCACGTAAAAGAATACCACAGTTCTCACCAGCACGACCTTCGTCAAGAAGCTTGCGGAACATTTCAACACCTGTACAGGTAGTTTTAGTCGTTTCTTTAATACCAACGATTTCGATTTCTTCTGAAACCTTAACGATACCACGCTCTACACGACCTGTTACTACCGTACCACGACCTGAAATTGAGAATACATCTTCAATTGGTAGTAGGAATGGCTTGTCGATGTCACGCTCTGGCTCTGGGATGTAAGAATCTAGTGCTTCTGCAAGCTCAATGATTTTTGCTTCCCACTCTTCTTCGCCTTCTAGGGCTTTAAGCGCTGAACCTTGGATTACTGGAATGTCATCACCTGGGAATTCGTATTCAGATAGAAGTTCACGAACTTCCATTTCTACTAATTCTAGTAACTCTTCGTCATCTACCATGTCACATTTGTTCATGAACACGATGATGTAAGGTACGCCAACCTGACGAGAAAGCAGGATGTGCTCACGCGTTTGTGGCATTGGGCCATCTGTAGAAGCTACTACTAAGATTGCACCGTCCATTTGAGCAGCACCAGTAATCATGTTTTTAACATAATCGGCGTGTCCTGGACAATCTACGTGTGCGTAGTGACGTGAAGGAGTATCGTATTCAACGTGAGACGTTGAAATAGTGATACCACGCTCGCGCTCTTCTGGAGCGTTGTCGATAGCTGCGAAATCTTTAGCTTCACCACCGTATACTTTTGCAAGTACGTTAGTAATGGCTGCTGTTAGTGTAGTTTTACCGTGGTCGACGTGGCCAATTGTACCAACGTTTACATGCGGTTTATTACGTTCAAATTTCTCTTTAGACATAATAGTTCCTCTGGATAAAGGTCATTGGCACAAAAGCACCATTGGTTTGCGTTTACCGAACGGTAAAAAGTAATAGGAAACTTACAAGGAGTGGTGCTGATAGGCAGATTCGAACTGCCGACCTCACCCTTACCAAGGGTGCGCTCTACCAACTGAGCTATATCAGCATTGGAGCGGGCAGCGGGAATCGAACCCGCATCATCAGCTTGGAAGGCTGAGGTAATAGCCATTATACGATGCCCGCATCAAACCTTTGGAAGACGACCTACTACCAAAAAATAATGGTGGGGGGGGACGGATTCGAACCATCGAAGCTTTCGCGGCAGATTTACAATCTGCTCCCTTTGGCCACTCGGGAACCCCCCCACACAATCACCCAATATAACGGGTGAGCCTACTTAAGAGATGGTGCCGATTGCCGGAGTCGAACTGGCGACCTACTGATTACAAGTCAGTTGCTCTACCAACTGAGCTAAATCGGCATCGCTTAAGTGCTGCGCATTCTATGTAATGCATTTATTAAATGCAACAACCAAATACAAAAAAAACTTCAGGAAAGGCGTGAACGCGCAAAATTCAGCCATTAGGTACATTTATTGGCCACGAAGTGACACTTCGCCTGCCATATAAGTCCTTACCAGCCCATCGTTTTCCAACAGGAGCTGTCCGCTAGCGTCGACCCCCTTTGCCACACCAGATACCAGCTTATGTTCAGAAAATCGCAGGCAAACCGGCTTATTGAAAAAAACGTCGTACTGATTCCAGCGTTGCTGCAATCCCGCAAAGCCTTGTTCACGAAAAACCTCAAACATAGTATTTAGTGAACGTACAACCGCCACACTGAGTGCGCTACGATCTGCTGCTGGACTCTGCTCTGATTCTAATTGGCTAAAGCTTTGGTCAATTTTGTCGGCATGCAATTTAGCTACACGAACATTAATGCCAAGCCCCACTACTAAGCTAAGCTTGCTATTGGCATGGCCTTGAATCTCAATCAGTACTCCGCCCAGTTTTTTGCCGTTTTGATAGATATCGTTAGGCCATTTTAAGCCCAGCTGCTGATAGCCGCATTCTTGCAGGGCTTCAACAATCGCTAAACCAACCGCCAAACTTAAGCCCATGGCGGCTTCAATACCGTCTTCAAGGTGCCAAAGTAGAGACATGCAAAGCTGCCCAGCATAGGGGGTTTGCCAATCGCGACCGCGACGCCCTCTCCCCAAGGATTGGTATTCAGCCAGCACTAATTGACCATGTTGTAAATCATGCAAGTGTCGCATTAGCCAAGCATTGGTGGAGTCTAGCTTATTAAAAACCAGTGGATTGTTGTCGGGTAAACTTTGTTTTATCAGGTTTTGGTCTAACAAGGACAGAGGTTCTGAAAGCCGGTAACCTTTACCTTTTACTTTAAAAATGTCTAAACCTAGCAAGCCTAGTTGCTTTATGTAGCTAGCCACCGTTGTTCTCGATACTCCGAGCAAATTGGCCAGCATTTCACCGGAACAAAACTCTCCCTCGGCGAGCCTTTTAATCAGCAGATAGGGTTTATCTTCATTCATTCGGCTGCCCAAGTACACTGCTTGGCGGAACCTCTTCAATGGCGCCAATAAACCTCACTTCCGGCTCTAGTACTATTGCAAAAGCCTGCCACACTTTAGCCCTTACCACTTTACAAAGTGCTATTAAATCAGCTGCGCTGGCAAAACCGTGGTTGACCAATACCAAAGCTTGCTCTTTATGCACTGCGGCGTCTCCGACCCTAAATCCCTTCAACCCAAGGTAGTCAATAAGCCAACCGGCCGCTACCTTGCTAAATCCTTCATCCGCGGAGTAGTAAGGAAGATCTGGATATAGCGCTAACAAACTCGTCAATTTTTGTTGATTGATAATAGGATTTTTAAAGAAACTACCAGCATTCCCGAGCACTTCTGGGTCAGGAAGCTTACTGGCACGAAGCTCACACACCTTATCAAATACTTGGCGAGCACTGGCATTAGCGGGAAGTTGATTCAAACCGCTATATTCAATCAGCGGTGCCCACAATGTTGGTAAGCGAAGCTCTACTTCGCAGATGACAATTTGGTCTTTTAAGCTTTGTTTGAAGATACTATCTCGGTAAGAAAATTGACAAGCCTGTCCGGTTAACCTTTTCGTCTGACCTGTAGCAACATCAAAATAAGTAACCGCGCTACAATAACGAGCGATTTCCAAGCCATAAGCACCAATATTCTGAACTGGCGCCGCGCCTACAGTACCAGGGATCAACGCCAAATTTTCTAGACCATTGTAGCCATTATCTACGGTCCAACTCACTAGCTCATGCCAGTTTTCGCCCGCGCTGACGGTTAACACCGTTTGCTCAGCGCTATCATCGACTGTAACGCCCATCATTCGATTAACAATAACCAAACCATCAAAGTCACTCAGCATTAACAAATTGGAGCCACCACCGACGATTAACCAGCTCAGTTTGTGTCTGCGAATATATTGAAACAACGCGGGTAATTGCTGCTGAGAATCGAGTTCAAATAAAAAGGTCGCTTTAGCGTCTAAACCAAAACTATTAAATTTGCGTAAACTGACTTGTCGTTGGATGTTTAATGCTGACTTCATTTTCTTAATCGTACTCTGCTTACCTCGTGATTTTTGCCCTTCTCCAAAATAAGATCCGCTCGTTCACGAGTCGGAAGAATATTTTCAATCAGGTTCACATGGTTAATACTATTCCAAATTTCGGTTGCGATATGAGTAGATTGCTGTTCACCCAAGCTGGCATAGTGGTGGAAGTAGTTATTGGGGTCTGTAAATGCGCTAGAACGAAGTTTCATAAACCTTTCAACGTACCACTTTTCTAATAAGCTTGGTTCTGCGTCGACAAAAATCGAGAAATCTAAATAGTCAGATACAAATACTTGTCGTTGCTGGCCTGGGTAGTCGCCTGCCGACTGCAGCACATTAAGCCCTTCCAAAATGAGAATATCGGGCTGCTCTACGACCACACTTTTATCTTTCACAATATTATAAGATTGATGCGAATACACCGGCGCGGATACTTTTGCTTCGCCGGTTTTTAAAGCTGCGATGAATTCAACTAAGCTTTTTTGATCGTAACTTTCAGGAAAGCCCTTACGCTGCATCAAGCCCCTAGCCTCTAGCTCCTCATTGGGATAGAGGAAACCATCCGTCGTAACGATGTCGACTTTAGGATGCTCCGGCCAGCGCTGCAATAAAGCCTGTAAGATCCGAGAAGTGGTGCTTTTACCGCCAGCAACACTGCCTGAAACACCGATGATGTAAGGTACATGTTTTTCTGTACCCAGAAAGTTAGCCAACACTTCACGCCTATCCTGGCGTGCTTTCACATACAGATTGAGTAAACGAGATAAGGGCAAGTAGATATCACAGACTTGCGGTAACGATAACGCTTCGTTAATACCACGGATACTTTCCAGATCAGATTCAGTCAGGGTCAGGGGAACAGATTGGCGAAGATGTGACCAGGCTTCACGTTCGAAATCAAGGTAACTAAAAGCAGGCTGCGTAGTGTTGTGAATAGCTGGCATGGGCCCTTCCTATATAATGCGGCACAACCATATACCAAAAGCGTAAAACACTCCACCTTAAAGCGCCCATTAACCGTGGCGGCGAATTACATCATCATGCAGTGGCACCACTGTCGCACCACGTTCCACTAAATGAACAGAAGGAAGATCGTAGTCATAAGCTCTACGATTTCGAGCCACCTTATTAAACACCACTCCGGCAATTTCGATATCCATGCGTGATAACTTATTAAGTGCATTCTCGATCGACTTACCATCGGTACGTTCAGCCTGGACCACGAGTAAGGTGGCATCCACTGACGGAGCCACCATTACGGCATCACTGACCTGCATCAGTGGACCCGTTTCGATGACTATTCGATCGTAATACTGACGCAAACCCTTTAGTAGCATCTTGAATTTCTTTGATGCCAACAAAGAGGTTGAATGGCGGTCGATCAGTCCAGCGGTTAATACATCAAAACCCAACTGGTTATCTCGATGGATACACTGCGATACAGTGTGAGTGCGTGACAATAAATGGGTTAGACCCGGTTGGGAAAGCGGGTAATTCAAATAAGTGGATACCGACGCTCTGCGTAAATCAGCATCAATCAGTAGCACCTTTTCAACGTCACTACAGGCGGCAGCGGTTTGGATGGTTAAGCTGGTTTTACCCTCGCCTTCCAAGGCGGAAGTGAACAATACAACTTGACCGCGGTTGGGCCGCATTTGCAAGCGAGCCCGCAGCGAGCGCAGCGGTTCACCTAGCCAAGGATGGACTCCTTGTCGTAACCACTTATTACTGCGCACTTTTACTTTAGGGACTTCGGCTATCACTTCTACGTTCAACGCGGTTTCCAATTCGTCCACCGTGGCGAAAGTACGTGACATAGCCTGCCTAATTAACACAAACACCACGCTCAAAATGCTGGCTAGCATGCCTGCTAAAATGACAATGATCGCTTTTTTCGGCTTTATCGGCGCTTCAGGTAAGCGCGCACTATCAACCATTTGAGCATAACCACGGTTAAAGCCTTCTGCCGCCTCTGCTTCTTTGAATTTCTCTAGAAAGGTATTATATAAACGGGCATTACTTTCTATTTCACGAGTTAGTTGGTTAAAACGCGTAGTCTTGCGGCTTAGGTCTTGGTACTCAATTTTTGCTAATCGCAGTGAATCTGCTAAGGCGGCTTCACGCGCAACGGCTGCCTGATAATTTTTTTCGATACCGGAAATGATAAAATTAGTTTGGCTACGCAGTTCTAACTCTACCCGTGAAATTTCCCCAGCTAAAGATACCCGCTTAGGGTGTTTAGGCCCATAGCGTTTAGCTAAGTCGGCTAATTCAAGTTCTAACTCAATGCGTCGGCGCTTTATACTTTGAACCATGGGATCGCGTTGGATTTCACCCAACGAAGTCAGTTTATCCAGATCACCTTTAGCCGCTTTTTTAACTAAAAACCACAGCGAACTGGCTTCACTTTTTTGTCGCTGAGCTTCTAGCTGCTGACTAGTTAACTGTTGCAATTCTTTACCGATTAGACCCAGTATGCCCTCTTGGTCTACTAAATTTTCTTGCTCTCGGTAGAGTTGTAATTCGACTTCTGAATTTTGTAGTGCCGACTTCAAGCGGTTTAGCTCTTGCAGCAGCCAGCCTATGGTATGGTCAGTCGCCGCTTCGCTAGAGCTGCGGTGATACTCTATATAAGCCGCCGAGATAGCGTTGGAGACTTGCTGAGCTAATAAACGGTCCCAACTTCTAAAGCTAATTTCAATTAAACGGCTTTTAGGTAAAGGGGTCACCGACAAACGCGTTTTAAACACCTTGAGTAATTTTGCTTCAGACAACGAGGGGCTAGGGCTGAATTGGCTACTGTAGCCGAGTGTGACAACTTGCCACCAATAGCGCCAAGGAGAAATAGGATTACGCAGAAACTCGGGGTGGTGTTGTAAATCTAACTTTTGAATAACCGCTAGAGCGATCCGCTCTGAACGTAGAATTTCTATTTCGGTATTAAAGTAGGCTTCCGCCTGAGTATCTAAGCTATATACGTCTTCTACTGCCACCATCTTAGCTTGGCTGTATCCGATCATTAACTTTGACGAAGCTTGGAATAAAGAAGGTAGCGCTTTAACGTAGAGCATACTGAATAATAGCGTCACCATGACCACTAAAATTATTTTCAGCCTAGCTTGCCACAAGGTAATAAAAAGCTGTCGAAGATCGACCTCTTTACTTTCCCTAGCTTGTGACGATTTCTGCTCTTCCATGAACCTAAACAACTTTTCCAGTATAAAAAACGGTAACTAACTAAATGATACTGCCAGCTAGTTTGGCGACATGCAATTGGCAAATAACGGAATTGAGGACAGAAATATCGATTTATACTGCAAAACTAGCTAATAACATTACTATTGTTAGGTTTATAACGAAAAAAGGCTCCTAAATAGGAGCCTTTTATATAGTTTAAAGCTTAGGCTTTAACTACTACGTCTACCAAAGTCCAAGACTTAGTCTTAGAGATTGGAGCACACTCTTTGATGGTAACTACGTCGCCTTCAACAGCAACATTCGCTTCATCATGAGCATGTAGCTTAGTAGTACGCTTGGTGTATTTCCCATAGATTGGGTGTTTAACCTGGCGTTCAATAGCAACAACAATAGACTTGTCCATTTTGTCGCTAACTACTTTACCTTGCAATGTACGGATATCGCTCATTACGCACCTGCCTTCTGATTCAGAATAGTTTTCACACGCGCGATATCGCGACGTACGTTTTTAAGCAAATGTGTTTGAGCCAATTGGCCAGTACTCGCTTGCATACGCAAGTTAAATTGCTCACGAAGCAGGTTAAGTAGCTCAGCTTTAAGCTCTTCAACACTTTTATCTTTAAGTTCGTTAGCTAACATCACATCACCGTCCGCGTTACAAAAGTAGTGCTAATAGGTAACTTACGCGCTGCAAGCTCGAAAGCTTCGCGAGCAAGTGTTTCTGCTACGCCGTCCATTTCATACAGGACTTTGCCTGGCTGAATTTGGGCTACCCAGTATTCTACGTTACCTTTACCTTTACCCATTCGAACTTCGAGTGGCTTTTTGGTAATAGGCTTGTCTGGGAATACACGGATCCAGATTTTACCTTGACGTTTAATGTGACGAGTCATAGCACGACGCGCTGCTTCGATTTGACGAGCAGTTAGACGGCCACGGCCAGTCGCTTTCAAACCGAAGTCACCAAAAGACACTTCTTGTCCTTTGCCTAGACCACGGTTACGACCTGTAAATTGCTTACGGAATTTAGTTCGTTTTGGTTGTAACATTCCCAGTTCTCCTATTTAGCGTTGCGCTTGTTACCGCGCTTCGGCTTAGAAGGAGCTTCAGGAGCTGCAGCCACTGGCATTCCGCCAAGAACTTCACCTTTAAAGATCCAAACTTTAACGCCGATGATACCGTAGGTAGTCAACGCTTCTGAAGTTGAGTAATCAATATCAGCACGAAGTGTGTGCAGTGGCACACGACCTTCACGATACCATTCAGCACGAGCAATTTCTGCTCCGCCTAAACGACCACTAACTTGAACCTTGATACCTTTAGCGCCTAGACGCATTGCATTTTGCACGGCACGCTTCATAGCGCGACGGAACATAACACGGCGTTCTAGTTGGCTAGAGATAGAATCGGCTACTAATTTAGCGTCTAACTCTGGCTTACGAACTTCAGAGATGTTGATTTGCGCAGGTACGCCAGCTAATTTAGCTACGTTCTTGCGAAGTTTTTCAACATCTTCGCCTTTTTTACCAATAACAACACCTGGACGAGCAGTGTGAATAGTCACACGGATGCTCTTTGCAGGGCGTTCGATGGTAATGCGAGACACTGAAGCACTTTTCAATTCTTTAGTTAAGAACTGACGTACTTTGTGGTCGCTGAAAAGGTTGTCTGCGTATTCGCTTTTATCTGCATACCAGGTTGAATTCCATGGTTTGACGATACCTAGGCGAATACCATTAGGATGTACTTTCTGACCCATTGCTTATCTCCTAGTTATCAGATACAACCACAGTAATGTGGCTGGTACGCTTGATAATACGGTCGGCTCGGCCTTTCGCACGAGGACGAATACGCTTTAAAGTTGGACCATCATCAACAAAGATTTTGGCAACTCTTAACTCGTCGATATCAGCACCTTCGTTGTGCTCAGCATTGGCGATAGCAGATTCTAGAACTTTTTTAACAAGTCCAGCTGCTTTCTTAGTGCTAAATTGCAACGTAACAAGCGCTTTTTCAACTGGTAGACCACGTACTTGATCTGCAACCAGGCGAGCTTTCTGCGCAGAACCACGAGCAAAACGGTGTTTAGCTAAAGCTTCCATCATCTACTCCTACTTCTTCTTCGCTTTCTTATCAGCAGCATGGCCGCGATAAGTACGAGTTGGCGCGAATTCACCCAGTTTATGACCGATCATTTCATCGGTAACAAATACTGGAACGTGCTGACGACCATTATGGACAGCGATGGTCAAACCGATCATTTGTGGAATGATCATTGAGCGACGAGACCAAGTTTTCAATGGTTTCTTGTCCCCGCTTTCCACCGCTTTCTCTACCTTCTTCAACAAGTGTAGGTCAATGAATGGACCCTTCTTGAGAGAACGTGGCATGGCGATTCCCCTTATTTCTTAGAACGACGGCGTACGATATATTGATCCGTACTCTTATTTTTACGAGTTTTGTAACCTTTGGTAGGAACACCCCATGGAGTAACTGGATGACGGCCACCAGATGTACGACCTTCACCACCACCGTGTGGGTGATCAACCGGGTTCATTACCACACCGCGAACGGTAGGACGAACACCACGCCAGCGCGTTGCACCAGCTTTACCAAGTTTACGTAGCATATGCTCGCCATTACCCACTTCGCCTAAAGTAGCGCGACAATCAGATAATATCTTACGCATTTCACCACTACGTAGACGTAGAGTTACGTATGCACCATCACGCGCAACGATTTGAGCATAAGCACCAGCTGAACGTGCCATTTGGGCACCTTTACCAGGCTTCATTTCAATCGCGTGAACAGTAGAACCTACTGGCATGTTACGCATTGGTAGACAGTTACCTGCTTCAATTGGTGCATCAACACCAGAAGCAATAGCTGCACCTGCTTTAACACCTTTTGGTGCCAAAATGTAACGGCGTTCGCCATCTGCAAATAATACCAAAGCAATGTGAGCACTGCGGTTTGGATCATATTCAAGACGTTCTACTTTCGCAGGAATGCCATCTTTATCATTTCGTTTGAAGTCAATCAAACGGTAGTGTTGCTTATGACCACCACCGATATGACGCACGGTAATTACACCGCGGTTGTTACGACCACCAGATTTCGACTTACTTTCCAACAAAGGAGCGTAAGGCTTGCCTTTGTGCAGGTCAGTATTAACCACTTTAACAACGTGGCGACGACCAGCAGATGTAGGCTTACATTTTACAATAGCCATTTAAGAATACTCCTATTACTCTGCGGTACCGGTGAAGTCGATGTCTGAACCTTCAGCTAAGGTTACATACGCCTTCTTCACGTCGTTACGACGGCCGAAACGAGCTCCATGACGCTTGGTTTTACCTTTTTGGTTCAAGGTAGTAACGCCAGTCACTTCAACTTCGAATAGTTTTTCAACTGCAGCTTTGATTTCTGCTTTAGTTGCTGTAGAAACAACTTTGAATACGATAGTGTTATCGGCTTCAGCAGACATAGTGCTCTTTTCAGAGATATGTGGAGCTACTAGTACTTTCAACAAACGTTCTTCGCTGATCATGCTAACCACTCCTCAATTTGTTTCACTGCATCTGCAGTTACCAACACTTTATCGAAAGCAATCAAGCTAACTGGATCAATACCAGCTACATCACGTACGTCTACTTTATATAGGTTACGTGCGGCCAAGAATAAGTTTTCATCAACTTCTGGAGTAACGATTAATACATCGTTCAAATCGAAGTCTTTCAACTTAGCAACTAATTCTTTAGTTTTTGGCGCTTCAACGCTGAATTTCTCAACCACAATCAAACGTTCTTGACGAACAAGTTCAGACAAGATGCTGCGGATTGCGCCGCGGTACATTTTCTTGTTAACTTTTTGGCTGTGATCTTGTGGCTTAGCTGCGAAGGTTACCCCGCCGCTGCGCCAAATTGGGCTTCGTATAGTACCGGCACGAGCTCGGCCTGTACCTTTTTGACGCCATGGTTTCTTACCACCACCTGACACTTCTGAACGTGTTTTCTGAGCACGTGATCCCTGGCGTGAACCTGCAGCGAATGCAGTAACAACCTGGTGAATCAACGCTTCGTTAAAGTCACGTCCAAAGGTAGTTTCGGAAACTTCAAGAGCGCTTTGCGCGTCTTTCAATACCAATTCCATTACTATCTCCTAACGTTACGCTTTAACAGCAGGTTTAATGATCACGTTACCATTGGTAGCGCCTGGTACGGCACCTTTAACCAAAATTAGGTTACGTTCAACATCAACACGTACAACATCTAGGTTTTGCGTAGTTACACGCTCTGCACCCATATGCCCGGCCATCTTCTTGCCCTTGAATACTTTACCTGGGCTTTGGTTTTGACCAATAGAACCAGGAGCACGGTGGCTCAAAGAGTTACCGTGAGTAAAATCTTGGGTAGCGAAGTTCCAGCGCTTAACAGCACCTTGGAAACCCTTACCTTTAGAAGTACCAGTAACGTCTACTTTTTTAACTTCATTGAACAAGTCAACTTTTAGCTCATCAGCTACGTTAACTTCTTCACCTTCACCGTCAGCTAGACGGAATTCCCACAGGCCGCGACCCGCATCAACACCAGCTTTAGCGAATTGACCCGCTTCTGCCTTGTTAACACGACTTGCTTTTTTAGCGCCGGTGGTCACTTGTAGAGCACGGTAACCGTCGTTATCTTCAGTGATAACACGAGTAACGCGGTTTGGCTCACATTCGATTACGGTAACTGGAATTGATACGCCATCTTCAGTGAAGATGCGAGTCATTCCAACTTTACGACCGATTAGACCAATCATTGTAAAAACCTCTTATTAGTCAGACTCAGGTTTAGCCCAAGCTGATTTGCACATCTACACCAGCAGCAAGGTCAAGGCGCATCAAAGCGTCAACTGTTTTATCAGTTGGCTCAACGATGTCTACAAGACGTTTGTGGGTGCGAATTTCATACTGATCACGCGCGTCTTTGTTAACGTGCGGTGATACAAGAATGGTGTAACGCTCTTTACGAGTAGGAAGTGGAATAGGACCACGAACCTGAGCGCCAGTGCGTTTGGCAGTTTCTACGATTTCCGCAGTAGATTGATCGATCAGACGGTGATCGAATGCTTTCAAGCGGATTCGAATTCTTTGGTTCTGCATTGACAGAGCTCCAAATAAAAAATTAAAGAACCTAACACACACCAACGACATCCTAGTCCAAAATTTGGGGATGGTAGTGCGCGCGACGAGTAACGTTTGTTTCCAAATCGGAAACACTGTTAGTAGCTAACTCATAACAAGTTAACTAAATGAATTGCCTAAACAACTCAGCCACTAATTTAGTGAGCCGCGGTATTATACTCAAGACAGATTAAAAAACAAGAGAAAGCCAAAAAATTGTTCAATAGATAGTCAGCCACAAGAAATCAGCCTTGTGAACCTTTAAGCAGCTCGCAAAACCTTAGCAATTGTAAGCCTATAATAAGCAACAATAAGCGCACACGTAGATTGCTATGACCCAACAGCACAGCTTGCTTGTATACAGCCAACACTCTCGGTTTGAGTTCTTGAATGAGCCCACTAATGCTTGGCGTTTTTGGCAATCGGCTACTTTACCTCCGCTTAGAACAATACTGCAGCAATCCCCAGCCCTACTGATTATCGACCTTGAACTATTCGCTAATTCGCCCAGCGATTGTAGAGTGCTTCAACACGTGCTGTCGCACCCCGGCATTCACTTACCCAACGTTATTTTCTACGCCCCACAATTACCTAGCGCAGAGCAACTCTGCTTGTGGGTAAATGGCTTTAAGCCGAAGTTTATTGTGTCAGCCGATACTAGCGACAGTGAAATTCAGAGCCTGGTAGAGCAATTCTGGCCCAATTCGGTCAACGATAGCGAGCAGCAAGGTTGGCTAGAACAACAACTGGCCGCCGAGGTTGCCCAGTTTCGCGCTCACTTCTTTGACTATACAGCCTTAAGTGACCAGCAACTGTCAGATAAAGTCATTTCCGCTTTATATGCTTTTTTTAAAGACAATGATGAAGACCATCGTTGCCGCACATACAGCGCTAATCATGTGCTAACCGAAGAAGGCAAAGCCAATCAGTTTCTTTGGTTTATCGCCAAGGGAGAAGTGGTATTAAAGAAACGCCAAGACGCACATTCTTTAGAAGTAGCCAGAATGCTGGCCGGTTCACTCGTGGGAGGTATGTCATTTGTAACCGGTGAGTTAGGTTTTACCAGCGCCGTGACAACCATGCGCACCGATGTTATCAAGCTGGATAGAGAGACCTTTGCCAGAGTATTAGATTCAAGTAGCCAATTGCTACCTTTGTTCACCAATCTTTTGTTACGCCATTTTAATCGCCGTTTACAAAAAAGTATTCGTACTAAACTTACCCTGCAAAGCACCTTAAACTCTTTAGACTCAGCGCACGAACAGTTAATAGAAAAAGAAAAAATGGCCGTACTTGGCCAGCTCATTTCAGGCATAGCCCATGAATTGAATAATCCTGTAGCGGCAATCATTCGCGGCAGCGACACCATCGCCAAGCAACTACCTCAAGTACTCGATAATGAATTATCTAAGCAGCAGCAACAACTCGGTAAGCAACTACTGCATGCAGCTTTTACCGTCATACCGATGTCCACTAGCGAAATTCGCCATCGCAGTAAAAACGCAGTGTCATTGTTTGGTGATGCCATCAGCGCACGTAAAGCCGTCACTATTGGCTTAGACAAACCGGAACTTCGCCAGCGATACCTAGAATCGAATAACGACATAGAAAGCCCCCGATTTATCGAAGAGCTATCTCGCTACCATCAAATTGGCAACTTCCTGCGTAATATCCAAGTCTGTGCCTCGCGTATCGCCGGGTTGGTAAAGGGACTAAAGCATTACGCAGGTCAAGATCCTGAACAGCCAGTGCAGGCAGATTTAAATGAAGGCATTGCCGAAACCTTAGTGATTCTTGAAAACCGTTTACGCGGCTTTGATGTGGAATGTGACTACGGTTTGTTACCGATATATCACTGCCATCCGATCGCTCTTCAGCAAGTATGGACCAACCTAATCGCCAATGCCTTAGATGCAATGGGCAATCACGGCAAGCTCATCATCAAGAGCCAATATATCGATGCCTCGCCCAGTTATATATCAATCAGTATCGAGGACACCGGCCCAGGAATAAGCCCAGAAATTATCAACAAAATATTCCAACTCAACTTTACCACCAAACGCGAGGGCAATTTTGGGCTGGGTATTGGGCTTACAGTTTGCCAACAAATTGTTGCCCAACATTTCGGCAGAATTGAAGTTGAATCTGAGCTAGGACAATTTACCCGTTTTATTATTACCTTACCATTAAGCCAAACTGGACAATAAGGACTCTCACTATGGAACAGTTACTGATTTTATGTGTCGATGATGAACGTGAAGTACTTGATAGCGTGCTACATGACATCGGAACATTAAGCCCCCCCTTTACCATAGACGGAGCAGAGAGCGTAGCCGAAGCTCGCGAAGTAATCAAAGAGTTTGAAGCGCAAGGGGGAAAATTGGCCTTGATACTGGCTGACCACATAATGCCCGACGAACTCGGCATTGATTTCTTAATAGACCTTAATCACTCAGACAACTGCGAACCGGCAAAAAAAATCTTACTGACTGGGCAAGCCGGTTTACATGACACCATTGAAGCCATTAACCGTGGCGGGTTAAATTACTATTTGGCTAAACCCTGGTCAGAAGAACAACTGCTCGAGATTGTTAAAGAAAAACTGACCGACTACGTATTAGAGCATTGCGACAACCCAATGCCTTACGCTCAAGCGCTTGATGGTGAGCGGATCTTTAGTTACGTATCACAACACCGAATGGACATGAGTAGCTAAACCCTATTTATCTAGGCCATGGATGTTCGCTATCATGGCTCCGAACACCACCCCAAAGGGCATAGTGAAATGGAATATCAAGCGCTCAAAGACTATTTAATGGCAAAGCCAGAGACCATCATGGAGCTGCCATTTGCTCCCGACGTACCGGTGTTTAAAGTACGCGGAAAAATGTTCGCTTTGGTAGGCTGGAAAGACGGCGTAATGAACATGAACTTAAAATGCCAACCCGAGCAAATAGATGCGCTTATTGATATTTACCCGGCGATTACCCGAGGCTACCACATGAATAAGCGCCATTGGCTGACCTTGTATTTTGACGGTAGCGATGCAGAACGAGAAGCCTTTCGCCTTATCGATAACTCTTTTGAACTGGTGGTTAAAGGAATGAACAAAAAAGCCCAATCAGAGCTGTTAGCGGCTAACTAAATGGTACCCAATGACTGACAAGTTGGTTTGACTTTTCACGGCCAGAGGGTTCATGCCAAATAGCTCTACACACTGCCTAGCGCTACTGCATATCATGCTTATCACAAGACCAAAAAAAACCTCGCTTAGCGAGGTTTTAAAAGATAGAGACAGATAATCTAAGCCACACTCTGCTTATGGATCAGCGTGTCGTTATCAATGATAAACTCCAAAGCAACTTCATCACAGGCATGTTGACGCGGACAAATATCACAATCTTTCATTACCTTCTCTGGCAGCATATTCTTTGAGGTTGGGCTAAAGCCTAGCTTCATAAAGAACTCCGGAACACGAGTCAGTACAAATACTTTCTCAATTTCCATTTTCTGAGCTTTCTTCATTAAGTGCTGTACCATCGCGCGACCTTGGCCAACCCGTTGCGAACCAGGATTCACTCCAAGCGAGCGTATTTCAGCCAAACCGGTGTCGTACAAGTATAGGGATGCACAGCCAGTCACCTTGCCGGCTTGTTCACTCACAGTAAAATCACCCACCGCTTGTACAAGTTCTGGGCGAGGACGTGGTAAGTTTTCGCCCGCTTGAGACCAATAGTTCACCATGTCTTCAATGGTATCTAGGTCGGTCATACGCGCCGAGCGTACATATAAGCCTTTCACGTTGCGTTTAGACAAGCGAGTTTCAGCTTCAGTTAGCGCGTGCTCAACTTGTTCAGGGGCTACCCCACCTAAAGCTTGACGTTTAGCTAAGGTAGACTCCAGCGACAAGTTAGGATAAACGTCATCTTCGATCTCTGGCGCCAGCTCTTTAAACTCAGCCAGAGTAAGGTCTTCCAAGGGAACCCCTTTCTCAATCGCTTTCACCACCGCAATCCCCACAATATGGTGAGCTTCTCGGAAAGGAATACCTTTAGCCACCAAGTAATCGGCCAATTCAGTAGCATTAGAATAACCACCTTTTGCGGCTTCGGTGGTGGTTTCTTCGTGCACGTCCATATCATCGAGAACCAGTTCAGCCATTGCTAAACAGTCGCCCCAGGTATCTAGCGCATCAAACAAACCTTCTTTATCTTCTTGCATATCTTTGTTGTAAGCCAGCGGTAGCGCTTTTAAGGTCATCATAATGCCTGACAACGCACCGTATACTCGGCCGGTTTTCCCTCGGATAAGCTCTAAAGCATCAGGGTTTTTCTTTTGTGGCATCAATGATGAACCAGAGGTCACCTGATCAGACAAATCTAAGAACGCTGACTCGCCAGAATTATAGAAGATGAGATCTTCAGCCATGCGTGACAAGTGAATCATGCTGATAGACGCGGTAGAGATAAGTTCAACTACATGGTCACGGTCTGAAACGGAATCTAAGCTGTTACGGGTGGCACGGCGAAAACCCAAATCTTTGGCTATTTGCTGGCGATCCATTGGATAAGCTGTTCCAGCTAATGCGCCACACCCCAAGGGGGAAACATCTAAGCGACTTAAAGCATCTTGTAGTCGAGAGTAATCTCGCTCAAACATTTCTACATAGGCCATTGCCCAGTGAGAAAAGGTGACTGGCTGGGCACGTTGCAGGTGAGTATAACCTGGCAAAACCGTATCTTGCTGCTGACGGGCAAACTTAACCAATTTTTGTTGTAGTTTGTCTAGGTGCTCAAGCAATTCAATACCCTGACTCTTACACCACAGTTTCAAGTCAGTGGCGACTTGGTCATTGCGGCTACGGCCAGTGTGCAACTTTTTACCTAAGTCACCCACTCGCTGGATAAGTTGAATCTCTACCCAAGAGTGAATATCTTCAGCATCACTACCTAAAATTTGTTGCGGGTTTTCAGCAACTTGTTTACCCAAATCCAATAAAGCCGATTCTAAACGCGCTTGCTCGTCGGCGTTAATCACACCTACGCTCAGCAAGGCCTTCGACCATGCAATTGACCCAGTTATGTCTTGCTCCGCTAAACGATAATCAAAACGTAACGAATCATTAAACTGCTTAAATCTGGTATCTGCAGCTTGGCTAAAACGCCCACCCCACAATGCCATTTTACTCTCCATTTATTATTGCAAAAACCCCAGTGCGTCGCGCAGCTGAGGTCTCAGTATTTCCTGCTTATACTTCGGCCAAGCTTATTTGCTATTTAAAGCACGGATCCGGCTGGCTAGAGAGTATAAACGAATAAAGCCTTCAGCGTGCTTTTGATCGTACACTTGATCTTCACCAAATGTTGCAAACTCTTCTGAGTACAAGCTATTCGGTGAACGTTTTTGTACAGCCATTGCTTGGCCTTTGTATAACTTAACAACCACTTCGCCGTTGGCGTCGCTCGCCATCGCTTCAGAAGCAGCAAGTAAAGAAGTACATAGCGGGGTAAACCAACGACCGTCATAGACTAAGTGCGCCATTTCTTGGCCTACTTTTTCACGCCAAACACGTGAAGTTTTGTCTAATACGAGTTCTTCAATGGCACGCAGTGCAGCAACAATTACTGTTCCGCCTGGTGTTTCATAACAACCACGCGACTTCATACCAACGGTACGGTTTTCAGTAATATCGATACGACCCACACCATGGGCTGCAGCAATTTGGTTTAGCTTCATCACTACTTGGTAAGGGCTTAATGCTTCATCGTTTACCGCAATAACTCGACCATTTTCAACTTTAAGACTGACATATTCAGGCTCATTAGGCGCATCAACGGGATCGGCAGTCAGTGTCCAAACACCCTTACTAGGCTCGTTCCATGGGTCTTCAAGCTCGCCACCTTCATGAGAAATGTGCCAAGCATTGGCGTCGCGGCTATAAATTTTAGTCGCAGAAGCCGTCGTCTCGATGTTGCGCTCAGCTAAGTAATCTAGCAGGTCTTCACGGCTTTCCATGTCCCACTCACGCCAAGGCGCAATCACTGTTAACTCTGGCGCTAGCGCAGCAAAACAGCTTTCGAAACGAATTTGGTCATTACCTTTACCAGTACAACCATGACATACCGCATCAGCACCCACTTTACGAGCAACTTCAACCTGCGCTTTTGCAATAATTGGACGCGCCATTGAAGTACCTAACAAGTAAGTTCCTTCATAGACTGCGCCGGTAGCAATAGTCGGGTAGATGTAGTCTGCTACAAACTCTTCTTTTAGGTCGACGATGTAACATTCAGATGCACCAGAAGCTAAGGCTTTTTCTTCTAAGCCAACTAACTCTTCTTCACCTTGGCCTACATCGGCACAAAAAGCCACGATTTCACAATTGTTATAGGTTTCTTTTAACCAAGGGATGATGGCCGAAGTATCAAGGCCGCCGGAGTATGCTAATACAACTTTTTTAATGTCTGACATTGTTAAATTCCTTGTTTAACTCAGCGCTTAGCTGAATTTCCACTAACTTAATAAACTAACTAAAACGGCATTTTGCGCGTGCATACGGTTCTCAGCTTGATCGAAAATCAAAGACTGAGGCCCATCCATCACTTCCGAAGTAATCTCCAACTCGCGGTGAGCGGGCTGGCAATGCAATACATGGTTAATACCACATTGTTGCATTAAATGCTGATTGATTTGATAAGCCATGAACTTATCTTTTACTGATTGTAGCGGCGTATCATCGCCCATCGACACCCAAGTATCACCATACACTACATCATAGCCTTTGATATCTTCTACGCTGTTAGTCACCACAATCTTACCACCATGATGCTTAGCCAATTGTTGCGCTTTTTGCACCACTTGTGCATCAGGGCTAGAACCTAAGGGACATACCGCCGCCACTTCCATGCCTAAAATAGCGCCGCCTAATAGCAAAGAATGAGTCACATTATTACCATCCCCCAAATAAGCTAATTTAACTTTGCTTAAATCTGAGTATTGCTCACTAATGGTTTGAAAGTCAGCAAGCCCTTGACAAGGATGGTACAAATCACACAAAGAGTTAATGATAGGCACGGACGAATGCTCGCGTAATGTTTGCAGCGTTTTGTGCGAGAATACTCGCGCCACAATGGCATCAGCCCAACGGGTAATATTTGAAGCAAAATCTTTAACACTTTCTCGCTCGCCCATCGCACCATTTTGCTGGTCGAGATAAACCGCGTGACCACCCAATCGATTAATGCCGATATCGAACGTCACACGCGTTCGTAGAGACGGTTTCTCAAACAGGGTTACCACACTTTTACCCGCTAGTGTTTGCCCGTAATCTGCCGGTGTTTTTTTGATTTTAGCGGCTAGTTCTAATAAGCCTAAAATTTGTTCTTGAGTTAAGTCCTGCAAGCTCAGCAGGTGTTTAAAATCACTCATATTCATTCCTTAAACGGTAACCTGAGTCCCTACCGACTCGCCATTATATGTTTGTCCAGCTAGCAGGCTAGCTAGGCGCACAGGATCTTTCCATGATGCTAACGCGACTGGTGTTTGTAAAAAAGCAGCGGCTTCTAGTGCGGCATTTACTTTTACCGTCATGCCGTCGGTAATGACTCCATCAGCAATCATTTTTTCAGCCAATTCGCTATTCAACTGCGCGACTAACTGTTTGTTTTGGTCAAGCACACCGGCAACATCAGACAGCAATACCAATTGACCTTGCAACAATTTACATACTGCAAGTGCCGCTTGGTCGGCATTAACATTGTAAAGTTCACCGTCTTTGCCAATGCCAATTGAGCTCATTACTGGCACATGACCAAGTTCAATCAAGCTAGTGAGTAACGCGGGGTTACCCACTGATGCCTCACCCACATGCCCCAAACGCGGGTCCATTTGTTCTACGTGACACGAACCCGCATCGCTTAAACACAAACCCACTGCCGACAAACCCGCTTTTAAAGCTTGAGCCAACAGCAGTTTATTACTGGTGCCCGCTAGAGCCCCTACTACATAGGGGATTTGCTCTTTAGGTGTTACCCGTAAACCGTCTAACTTTTCAGAGACAAAGCCAGTTTTAGCCAGCACGTCTTCAACCACCACCCCACCACCATGCACTAATACGATGGGTTGGCTGACCTGCTGTAAAGCAGCAAACAAGTTATCTAAGGCTTGCGCATTATTCAATACCGCGCCGCCTAATTTAATGACCAATGGTTTCATTTTTGAATCCTTAAATTAGCGATTCGGTAACAGCAAAGCCATTACGAATATTTAAACACTGTATGGCTTGGCTAGCCGCGCCTTTCAGTAAGTTATCTTCGGCAGAGACCACAATCAAGTCATCACCTTGCTGTTGCCAAGCTAGATCAATAAATGGCGTGTGCTCAACGTTACTAATAGAAGGCCATTCGCCATCTAACAGGCGAACAATATTTTGCCCAGCGTAGGCTTGTTGGTAAGCCTGATTAACTTGCTCTTCAGTCGTACCCGCTTTTAAACAAACATTAATGGTGGCCAGAATACCTCGTTTAAAATTACCTAAATGTGGAGTAAAAATAACTGGATGGCCTAAATGAGTGGCAATCTCTGGTTGATGACGATGATTAAATACGCCATAAGGACTTAAACTGACTTCGCAGAACGAACTGCCGAATGAGGCTTTACGCCCTGCACCACTCACACCACTGGTTGCATTAATAATGGCTTTACTGTTTGTGTCAATCAAGCCTGCTTCTGCCAAAGGCTTTAGCGCTGTTAACGAGGCGGTTGGATAACAGCCGGCCACTGCGACTAAATCCGTGAGCTTGATTTGCTCGGCATTCCATTCAGCTAAACCGTATACCGCTTGTTCCAATAACTCGGGAAATTGATGAGTAAACCCGTAGTATTTTTCGTAAAATTCCGCACTTTCAACTCGGAAGGCACCCGATAAATCGAATACCTGACAGCCAGCGCCTAATAAGGCACTCGCTAAGTCATGACTCACTTCGTGGGCGGTGGCGAGTAATACAATGTCAATATCGGCAAAAGTGCTGGCAATATCAGCCACTATTAGCGGCTGAACTGGGGCATCAACTACACCTCGGAGTTTACCGTGCAAGCTAGATAAGGCCTTGCCTGCGTCTAAGCTACGTTCTGAGACAAACAAACCAGCAAGCGCCAATTTTGGGTGTCGACTCACATAGCCCGCCAACTCAGCACCGGTATAACCACTTGCTCCGATAATTGCAGCCTTTAACATTGTTTCCTGTTTCCTTGAAATCGATGGCATATTAGTTTTTTTAGAAGCGTTTTTTACTCATTAGCTGAACAAAAAGTCACTTTTTAAGCAGTAACAAAAACACCGCGCTTCTAGTATAAGCGGAGCATACCACAAGCAATTCTTTATGCAATAATAATGAATTTTTATTTATTATTTGGTGTCGACGTCACCACATACAATATAAAATGATTATTTGCAGTACACTCTTTTACAGCAATACTCTACCAGTAGTGTGTAGAGTTATCTCAATCCAAGCCTGATTCTCTGTAATTTAATTACAGGTTTTTTGACTATATGGCTGGCCTTAGGTATGTTTTGGGTCGTAGACTTGGATGATTTAGTAAAAAAATTTCAATAAACGCTAGCAAACGCAATCAGTGAAGGAATAAGAATGAGCCAGAATATGCCTCAGGAAATCAACGCGTCGTTACGAGGAAACGTAAACTTACTCGGACAACTGCTTGGAAATACGATCAAAAGCCATATGGGTGAAGCGTTCTTAGAAAAAGTAGAGACGATTCGCCAGCTAGCTAAAGCCTCTCGCAATAATGACGACCAAGCTCGTGAGCAGCTATTAGAACTATTGCGTAATCTTAGCGATGACGAACTACTGCCGGTTACTCGTGCATTTAGTCAGTTTCTCAACTTGGCCAATATTGCCGAGCAATTTCATACGGTATCGAGAAATTGCGAAGGTAGCACTTGCGCTCAAGATCCGATTGACTTGGTATTCCAAAAGCTAAAACAAGAAAACCTCAGTGAAGCTGAGATTCACCATGCGGTAGCCCAGCTTAATATCGAATTGGTATTAACTGCTCACCCAACCGAGGTAACGCGTCGTACCTTAATCAATAAACACGTGAGTATTAATAACTGTTTAGATTGGTTAGAGCTCGACTTACCAGAGCGTGAGCGTGAAAACTTACTAGGCCGCTTGGAACAATTGATTAACCAAGCTTGGCACACCGACGAAATCCGTCAACAACGCCCGACTCCGGTCGATGAAGCTAAATGGGGCTTCGCGGTTATCGAGAACTCACTATGGCAAGCAGTACCAGAATTTGTTCGCCAGCTAGACAAAAAGCTCGCTAAACATTTTGATATGCGCTTAGCACTAGACTGCGCTCCTGTCGTGTTTTCATCCTGGATGGGCGGCGACCGTGATGGCAACCCGTTTGTTACCGCTAAGGTTACCGAAGAAGTGTTGCTTTCAAGCCGCTGGGTAGCGGTAGATTTGTATTTGAAAGAAATACAAATTTTAGTTAGTGAGCTGTCGATGAGTGACGCCAATGAAGCGCTATTAGAACAAACCGGCGATCAGAGCGAACCTTATCGTGCACTATTAAAAGTGTTGCGCAGCGAGCTACAAGAAACCCATGATTACCTCACTGCTAAATTAAAAGGCCAATATACCGAAGCGCGCGATATTATTACCAATACCGAGCAATTACGTGAGCCGCTAGAGCTTTGTTACTACTCGCTACAAGATTGTGGCATGGGCATTATTGCCGATGGTACCTTGCTTGACCTACTGCGCCGTATTGCTTGCTTTGGTATTAACTTACTGCGCTTGGACATTCGCCAAGATAGTGGTCGCCACGAAGAAGTGTTTTCTGAAATCACCCGTTACCTAGGCATGGGTGACTATGCTCACTGGAACGAAACCGACAAACAGCATTTCTTATTACAAGAATTAAACTCTAAGCGTCCCTTATTCCCTCGCGATTGGGAGCCCAGTGAAGCAGTACAGGAAGTTCTGGATACTTGCGCCATTATTGCTAAGCAAGAACGCGAAGCACTCGGTATCTACATCATTTCGATGGCGAGTGAGCCATCTGACGTATTAGCAGTACAACTGTTATTACAAGAAGCCGGTTGCCCCTTCCGCTTACCGGTCGCGCCATTATTTGAAACCTTAGATGATTTGAATAACGCACCAGCCACCATGAGTAAGCTATTGTCGGTAGACTGGTACCGTGGCTACATCTCGGGTCAGCAACATGTCATGATTGGCTATTCAGATTCAGCCAAAGACGCCGGCGTATTAGCAGCATCATGGGCACAATATCGTGCTCAAGAGGCTCTAGTGTCGATCTGTGAAGGACACCAAGTAAACCTCACCTTGTTCCATGGACGTGGCGGTACGATTGGTCGTGGCGGCGCTCCTGCGCATGCGGCCCTACTCTCGCAACCACCGGGCTCTTTAAAAGGTGGCTTACGTGTGACCGAGCAAGGTGAAATGATCCGTTTCAAATTCGGTTTGCCTAAAGTCGCTTTAGACAGCTTAAATTTATACGCCAGTGCTGTGCTTGAAGCCAACTTAGTGCCACCAGTTGAGCCAAAGCAAGAATGGCGAGAAGTAATGGATCAAATCGCTGAAAATTCTTGTGATGCCTACCGCGGCGTAGTGTGGGGCGAAGAAGACTTTGTACCTTACTTCCGCTCGGCAACACCTGAGCGAGAGTTGGCTAAGTTACCCTTAGGGAGTCGCCCAGCTAAACGTCGCCAAGATGGCGGTGTAGAAAGCCTGCGCGCAATTCCTTGGATTTTCTCATGGAGCCAAAACCGCTTATTGCTACCAGCATGGTTAGGTAGTGGTTCGGCCTTTGAAAGCCTGATTGAGCAAGGCAAAGCCGATTTACTTCAAGAGATGCGCACCTGGCCATTTTTTGATAATCGCTTAGCAATGCTTGAAATGGTCTTCATGAAAGCGGATACCTGGCTATCAAAAATCTATGATGACCGTTTAGTAGAACCTGAGCTACAGGTACTAGGTGAGAAACTGCGCGCGGATCTAGAAAGATCTCGAGCGGCAATTTTGTCATTAGCACCTGAGCATCGCTTATTAGCAAACCAAGCTTGGGTTGTTGAATCGATTAACTTGCGTAACCCTTACATTGACCCACTACATGTACTGCAGGTAGAGCTACTGAATCGTTCTCGTGCCAGTGAAGAGTTATGCCCAGTGGTTGACCAAGCCTTAATGGTGAGCATTGCCGGTATCGCAGCGGGTATGCGTAATACAGGTTAAGCCAGTACTCACTTAAGTGTAAACAACCCCGCTCTTGCGGGGTTGTTCGTTTTTAAACTAGGTAAAATACAGCACAAGGCTATAAAATTAGCATGGTCTTGCGCAACAATGCCATTTAGCCAAATGGCTCATTGATAGTTAGGATGTCTTCAATGCAACAATTTAAGGGATGGTTGTTTCTCGCCTCGTTATTGCTCTATCTGCTGTACGCCTTTGGCCTTATCGGTATTGGCTTCGCTACGATAGTCGCTTGGGGAGCTGCGGTCGTTTATCTCCCCCAACTCAGTCGCCCCATTAGAGTTCAAGCAGGCTGCTTACTGACAATAGGCATCGCATTGTTAGTATTTGCGGCAAGCCAAGATACTTGGTTAAGCGCAACAGACATTCTATCTATTAACTTGCCCTTACTTGCGATGTTTAGCGCGGTATCATTCCTGGCTCTGGCTAACCCCGAAAATCAACAAGACCCCTTACCAAGCGGTAAACGCAGTATTGCCACCACCGCGTTAGGGGTCAACCTACTTGGCGCCATTATTAACTTATCTATCGTTTTTATCGTTGGTGATCGCTTGGCCAAACAACAACCTCTGAGTAATGCCCAACAAAAAGTATTGATGCGTTGCTTTTGCGCCGCCGCTTGGTGGTCTCCCTTTTTCATTGCCACTGCAGTGTCGATAACTTATGCCCCCGGCATGCAGTGGCTAGATGTATTACTACCGGGCGCACTAATGGCCTTAATCGCCTTAGCGTTTACCATCACCGAAGTATCATTGCGCAATAAAGACAACTTTGCAGGTTATCCGGTTCGCCGAGAAAGCTTAACTATCCCTTTAGTGCTCGCGATAACCGTAATCAGCTTGCATTTTGCCTTTCCTGAATTCAGCATTATTTTAATGATAACTTGCTTAGCTCCGATGGCAGCGCTGGCTTTTTCTAAAGGCAAATCAAAAGTACTGGTTGCACGCCAATTTATCACTCACCGTCTGTCCAATGTAGGTAGTCAATACGTCTTGTTTTTAGCGGCGGGGGTATTTTCAGCGGGGATTAAAGCCTTATTGTTGGCTTATCCCGACACACTAAGCCTGCACAATGTAAGCTTTAACCACCAAACCTTTGCGGTGGTGCTAGCAATGATGATAGTGGCCTGTATGTTAGGCATTCATCCGGTGATTAGTATTTCTTTAGCCAGCCCTTTGCTATTGCCACTTAACCCAGAGCCAAGCCAGTTGGGCTTTTTGTTTCTGAGTTCTTGGGCGATATCTACCGGCAGTAGCCCCCTGTCGGGTGTAGGCTTAACCATGATTGGTCGTTACCAGTTTAGCACTCAGCAGATCCTGAAGAACAACTGGTATTACGCGGTAATCATGTGGTTAATATGCTCTGGGGTAAACGCCTTGCTCATGTAACAAGGTCGGCAATATGATTGCTCGTTTACAATAAAGAGCGTTCATTTGCTTTAAATTCGTAGTTGGGCATTCGCGGTCTATCTCATTTATGCCCCGAAGTTTGTCAACTTGATGCTGTTTTCGCTTGGCTGCTGTATCGGATTTCGCCTCTCGGCGACGTCATTTTTCTTTGGCGACCAAAGAAAAATGAAGCAAAAAGAAAGGTCGCCCTGCATTATCTTTACCCTTCATTGCTCAGTGGCAAGCGCGCCTGCGCAACTAGCTACGCTCAAACAGTGCTCGGCCTAGACCGCTTGCCACTTCCGCGACTCGGCGATAATGAAGGGAAGGGGCAAGGGAAAGCTGGCATATCCCTGCCCCATATTAGGCAGATAGTCCAATAACACCTTAAAAAACGGCCTTCACCCTTAGCAAAACTAATCGTTTTACTAAGTGCTTCTGCAATGCTTTTTAGAGGAAAACTTGTCGAAAACTGAACGTTTATCACTGCGGGCCATCATCGAACTAAAGAACTTATAATGGGGTGGCCAAATTTAGTTGACCATTACAGTGCTTAACTAAATGACGATAAAGTCAAAACCCACACGGCCCAGCTTCATAAACCACACAAAGATGACTAGCCAAGTCTTTGTATTTTCTGATAAGTTTGTTGATAGAACGAATATTGGTGGGAATGGTGCCATGGAATACAGGCTCATCTCTCGAGTTATCAACACAATAAGCGACATCAGTGGTTTCTTTGTGAACATCTAGTCCAATGAAAAACGTGCTAGATGTAGCCATGTCGATCTCCTGTTCTGTTAAGACTTTGCATCTAACAGTGTGGCTCTAGTTTGACTACCCCACGATAAACGCAGGAGGTCGGTACTTTCACTGGGGGAGCATTATGTCTAGGGTTCAAGGATGATTTCGGAAAACTTTTCATGGTCTCAGAGTACTTATCTAAAATACAATTCTATCGATTATGATCTTCATAACGATTTTGATTTCATTGAAATGAATTATATGATTGAAAATCAATCAGTTACTCTTAAGTGGAAAAGAGGTGCTGGAAATTGGGTAAATCAAAATCAACCTAATTTCATTGTTCTAAATATATCGAATGTATCTCAGTTTGAATTTAAGCCAAGAGATTCTGAAATACCTTTCACAGAAGATGATTGCTTAGAAAGTTTTGGTTTTATATCAGGTGATGATTGGTGCGATGGTCAATTCTGGGTTGATAAAGCACCAGATGATAGCTGGCTTTGGTCATTTATTTTTCAGTCTGGAGCTGAAATTATAATTGGGGCTAAATCAGCTATTGTGAAAATTGCCCCCTAATTGGACGTTAACTCCAACTGTTCCATACTCCCGCTAATCGGAAACACCTTTGAACAAGTGAATGCCCTAACAAGCTTGTGTCCAACAGTTTGTTAGGAAGTAATCATAATTTATTGCCTATCAACTACAGGTACAAAAACCTAGCATTGCTAGGCTTTTATAAGGTTTAGTAGGATTAACAACTAAGCAGGCACCGTTTCCGCTGGGCGAACCCCCAGAGTATGACAAATAGCATAGGAAAGTTCAGAACGGTTAAGCGTATAAAAGTGAAAATCTTTAACCCCTTCTCGTGATAACACCTTAACCATCTCAATCGCCACACTAGCGCCCACCAAATTGCGGGTAGTTTGGTCATTGTCCAAACCAGCAAATTGGCCATGTAACCACTGCGGCACCTTTACATTAGCAAAAGAAGCAAACTTCTTTAAGGTGTTGTAATTTGACACCGGCAAAATACCGGGAATAATTTCACCTTCTATGCCCACCGCTGCGCAACGGTCACGAAAACGTAAATAGCTTTCAACATCAAAGAAAAACTGCGTAATAGCTTGGTTTGCTCCGGCGTCCATCTTACGTTTTAAGGCCAACAAATCCGCTTGGGCACTTTTGGCTTCCGGATGCACTTCAGGATAAGCGGCCACTGAAATATCAAAATCAGCCTCTTGTTTAAGCAAGCTGACTAAATCGCTAGCATACATCGCAGGCTTTGCAGAACCTTGCGGTAAATCGCCCCTTAAAGCGACGATGTTACGAATACCACTATTCCAGTAATCCCGAGCAATTTGACGCAGCTCATCAGGCCTTGAGTCGATACAGGTTAAATGTGGGGCTGCAGCTAAACCGGTTCGGTCTTTGATCGCTTTAATCACATTATGGGTTCGGTCACGGGTGCCAGAATTAGCACCATAAGTGACGGATACAAATTTTGGCTTCAAGGTTTGCAAGCGTTCGATGGACGCCCACAAAGTTTGCTCCATGCTTTCGGTAGTCGGCGGGAAAAATTCAAACGACACATTAATATCGCGATTAAGCTCACTTAAGCTTTGATTGAGTGTTTCGATCTGTTGTGCGTGGTGAAATCCCATTACCTTCTCCATTAAAGACTGATAGACGTCTATACCGCTAGATAGTAACTCTGTGTTAATTTAAGTCAACCAGCTTCATGTTGTTGATAACATAAAGTGAATTAATTTCAATAAGGGGAAATTATATGCCTATCGCTGAGTATACGGCTAAATATGAGATTGACGCTAAAGCGAACCACGATTAACAAGCTAAAGATAATGTAAGGTCCACCATCGGCCTTATGGCGTCAGTTTAAATGGTAGGGCTAGTAATCAATTAGCAGGCTGGTTTAGCCTTGAAAGGCGTGTATTGAATCGCCGTTACCCACCACTCTTTAAGCCCCGTTGGCGTTGTCACAAATACATCATCATCGACTTGCTTGCCAATCAAAGCTCTAGCCATGGGTGAGTCTATCGTTATGTAGCCAAGCTTGGGATCTATTTCATCGGTACCCACGATGCGATATTGCACTACCTCACCCGCTTCGTTTTCCAGCTCTACCCAAGCGCCAAAGAACACTTTGCCATTTTGCTGGGGGTAATGATCAACAATCTCTAAGGCGTCTAGGCGTTTATTTAAAAAACGTAAGCGAGAATCAATCCGGCGTAGTTCACGCTTACCTTCTTTGTATTCAGCATTCTCTGAACGATCGCCCAAGGCGGCCGCTTCAGATACCGCTTGGGTGACTTCTGGGCGTTTTACTTTCCAAAGATATTTAAGCTCTTTGTCTAATTTATGCCAGCCCGCACGGGTAATAAGATTGGTTTTCATACGCATTCTACTATTCTGCCTAAGCCGCCAATTATAAACGACTTAGGCAGTAAAATGATAAAGCAATAAGCTAAATATGTGGCTTGGTGGTTTCGCGTTTAACTAACTCAACGGGAGGAAGCCTAAAGCTATTGCTATCACCACCATTAAGCATATCTAACATCGTTAATGCCGCCGCATACCCGGTATCGAAAATAGGTTGGCGAACCGTGGTTAATGGTGGGATAAAGAATGCTGCACTAGGCACATCGTCAAACCCAATCACCGAAATGCGTTCTGGTACCGGTCGTTTTGCTTGATATAGCGCCTGCATAGCACCAAATGCGGTTAAGTCATTTGCCGCAAAAATAGCCGTATATTGCCTTTTGTTGGCCAATAAACGTTGTACCGCCTCAAAACCACCTTTTTCAGTAAAATCACCTTGCTCTATTAACGCAAGCTTGACCGGTAAACCAGCATGCTCCATCGCTTGCGTATACCCTTCTAAACGCTGCTGGGCATCAGGGTGCCCTGCCGGCCCCTTAATATGAGCAATTTCTCGATGCCCTAATTGAATAAGGTGATTGGTAGCCATATAAGCTCCCACCGAGTTTTCAATTTTAATCGAGCGTAAACGCGCCGCTTCAAGATCTCGACCTAACGCGACTATTGGCTTTTTCTTTGCGTACTCAATAACTTGAGAATCGCTCAAACCACCAGTCACTATAATAATACCATCAACCGAGCGTGATAAGAGTAGTTGCATCGACTCCATTTCTTCTTCGGTATTCCAGTGGCCAGTAACAATGATGTGCGAATAGCCTTGAGCTAATAACACTTCTTCAATCCCGCGTAGAATAGAAGAATAGAATGGGCTATCGGGATGCTGTACCAGTACTCCTATAGTCATCGTTCGACTACTGGCACTGGCCCCTGTTTGCTGACCAGGCTTATAGCCTAGCTCAGCCATGGCGGATTGAATTTGCTTTCTCTTGGAATCTGAAACATAAGTGGTTTGATTCATAAATCGAGATACAGTACTGGGCGAAACGCCCGCTAATGCAGCCACATCATAAACAGTAGAGCGTTGATCTGATTTGCTTTTATCTTTCACAGTAATTCTCTGAAATCTTGATCGAGTTACCATTTTATCCCTCATTACACCCAATACAGAAGCCATTGAGCAGTCAAGGAATAAACCCCTTTGCTCAACTATATACTGCTACTTAGCTAAGAACTTGCTTTGAGTAAAATTATGCATGAGAACGCCGTAGCAGATCACATATTCGAATAGCAAAGCCCTTATCTGAGTAGCTTTTTTGTGGTGCAAATAGTAAAGGCCGACATAAGCCGACCTACTTTTTACAACAACCGTGTCGCTATTTCGTTAACGCTTTTTCATCTAAAGCGCTTGTTACCCATACCAACGGCGCATTCCAGTTAATGGTAATCTCGTTTAATGTCCATGCTCCAATCTCGTCGGCAAAACAAGTTTGAGCAATACAATTACCCTCTAAGGTTGCAGCGACTGGGTCACTAAAACTAATAGAGTTTGGGCCACCCGATAACGCGCCTGGTGCTGGAACGGGTGATTTCTCATCAGCTTGGTGCGCCCAAAAACGGTGATGTGGGTTTTTCAATGGGTTACCACCGTAACCTGTGATGTAAGATTGATCCATTGGGTTACGCCCAAGCAGGTAATCCATACCATGCGCCAGCGTTTGCATGTAATGTGTCTCACCCGTGTAATCAGCGGCATAAGTGAGAAATATTCCGCGGTTAACAATATTTGAGTTTGAACCCCAAGGATATTGCTCAGCAGTGTAAGGGATATGGTAACCCTCTTGAGATAACTGCTTAGAGTATGCATCTGCTGTAGCAATGATATTAGCGCGAGCTTTATCACGTGTTGCTTGATCGAGTTTACTAGGTACTAAGGCTAAGCTTAGGGTACCTGCCGAACTCAAATCCTGCCAAAATAAATCACCACTTGCGGTTTCATCGCCAACTGGCGCCGCCAAAAATGCCGGAGAAGCTTTTAAAGCAGTCAAGTATTGTTGCTCACCAGTGCTAATAAATAACTCTGCCGCAGCCCAATAAAACTCATCGGCTAACTCAAGGTCACCGTAAGGACCAGAGCCAGTAAAGTTATCATAAGCATACACCTCTGGGTGTTTGGCAGCAGCCTGCCAAGCACGGCTCGCAGCATCTAAACATTGCGCTGAAAACTCAGCATCAATGTCTTTCCAGATACGAGCACACTGGGCTGCAGTAGCAGCAAGGTTGAGGGTAGCTGCAGTACTTGGTTGACCAACGTAACGCTTCATAGTGTCTTTATGAGGAGGCAGAGGCATGCCCGTCCACTTCTCATCGGCTACCTTGTGAAACACCAAGTTAGATGCATCAATTTCAGTAAGCTTGAGATCATCAATATTGTCTTGTTGATTACCCACTGGTACCGCAACGCGTTTACCTTCTGGAATTTGCATCGCCAGCATAAACTCCATATTCCAGCGAGCTTCATCCAGTAAATCATTAACTCCGTTGTTCATTTCAGGCAATAATTGCTTACCGTCAGCAAAAGGCTCAGGAACCTTATCTATAAATTGTGAGCGCTCATAAAGGTTCATCAACGTCCAGGTACTAATTCCACCATTTACCACATACTTACCGTGGTCACCGGCATCATACCAGCCACCGGTTAAGTTCATATCGAAATCACAACCCGGCCAACGGTTACCTTTAGCATCCTTTTTGTCAAAACAACTAACGGTATCATTGGGGTGACCTGCTGGGCGAGCAAGATCAGGGCGTTGCACATAATCAGCTTTAATGTCCATACCACTACGGTTTTGATAGAAATAACTTAAAGCGTCATGTTTGAGTTCAGAATAGATATCTTCAGCAATGCGGAACGGGTGGCTGGTTTGACCGTTAGCCGTTAAGGTTAGCCCTGTTTGCGGCGTTTGAATGTGGCTAAAATCAGCGCGATGAACGTTCTCACCAGATGCTTTATTCAAGCCAAATACACGGGTTTTTCCGCTAGCAACAACTTCTCCATTAGCGTCATTAAGCTGCCAAAAAATAGGTTGTTGAGCGTCACTATCAATGATGGCGAATTTCTCGGCTTTAGGGAAAAAACCTACCTGATTAAGCCTAACTAAAGGTATTTTCTTCTCTACCTTATAATTAACACCCTTGACAGAAACCCCGCTGAAACAAACTGTTGCAGCTTTTTGCGCGCCAAGTTGAAATTGAAACTCGGTCTTGGGATCACTTTTCTCTTCTTGAACAAAGCTAAAATTAAACTGCTCCGCTTGTTTACCGATTGTAATATCTTCTAGAAAGAAATGGGTATAAGGAGGGCCTTCATGTTGAATCAAGGCCTTAAAACCGGTTTCCTCGGTCGCTCTTGCAGTAAATTGCACTGCATAGCTCTCGCCTTGGGCTAAACCTAAACCAGCTTGACCAATAATCACATCCCAAGCATTGCTACCTGGTTGAGCGATCTCGATACACGCCTCACCAGCGTTGGCCGCAAGCTTACCGCCGGCAGACCACCAACCATTGGTGGCTTCACTAAACTGACCATTTCGTAGCATTTCCTTGGCGTCAGCCGCTTGCGCATCGAATCCTGTGAATGCAACACTGCACATCAATACACTGGCACCTAAACCATATATCTTAATCTTGTTGGCGCTCATTGAGCTCTCCTTGAACATGAGACGTTTTACTTAACTCAACCATAATCGGAGTGGAAGCGTAAATTAAGGTTTAAACTCACATTCCCATGACACAAGCCGTGACACGATGAATATCTATGAACTACTTATGAAAAAAATTTAGTCTGGTGAAACTGTTTTCACTACTCTGTTTATTATCAGCGGGATGATTGCACTTGCAGCGCTTACAGAACTGAATATCATAGTGTTCCATACTACGCTGTAATCGCAGCCCCCTAGAATAAGCAAACACATGTCAAATATAGAACAACAAATCGCCACTGATATTAGTGCAAGTTATCAACAGGTTAGCGCTGCAATCAAACTCTTGGATGAGGGCGCCACAGTGCCTTTTATTGCTCGTTATCGCAAAGAGGCCACCGGTGGCTTGGATGATGGACAACTGCGAACCTTAGAACAACGATTAAGCTACTTACGTGACATGCAGCAGCGTCGACTAAGCATTCTCAAATCAATTGCCGAGCAAGACAAACTCACCCCGCAACTTGAACAAGCGATTAACGCCACCAGCAGTAAAACCGAATTAGAAGATCTTTATCTTCCTTATAAACCTAAACGCCGCACCAAGGGACAAATAGCGATAGAAGCAGGCTTAGAACCGCTTGCCGAGGCATTGCTACAACAACCCGATACCGTTCCCGAAATACTGGCCGAAGAATTCATTAACCTAGAGGCAGGTTTTGCCGATAGCAAGGCGGTATTAGATGGCTGCAAATTCATCCTAATGGAGCGCTTTGCAGTGCAAGCGCCACTCTTGGCCCGTTTACGCCAGTACTTACTAAACAACGCGCAGGTTAAAGCGTGCGTGATTGAAGGCCAGAAAATAAACGGTCAAAAGTTTCAAGACTACTTCGACTATCAAGAAGCCATTGGTAAAATCCCATCACACCGCGCGCTAGCGATCCTTCGCGGGCGCAACGAAGGCGTGCTAAATCTTAGTGTCGAAGTAGAACAAACAGACGCGCTTAGTCATCCGGCCGAGCAAATTGTTCGTGACTACGTGCAACTAACACCTAAGGGTGTAGCCAGTGACCAATGGGTAAACTCGGTTGTGCAGTGGACGTGGCGGGTTAAACTCAAGCTACAGTTAGAAACTGAATTACTTAACCAACTGCGAGAGCGGGCCGATGACGAAGCGATCTCGGTGTTTTCACGCAATCTTAATGACTTATTGATGGCCGCCCCGGCAGGTCCCAAAGCCACCCTAGGTTTAGACCCTGGTTTACGTACAGGCGTAAAAGTGGCGGTGGTTGATGCGACTGGTAAACTCGTTGCCTACGACACAATTTACCCACATGCACCGCGTAATAATTGGCAAGGTTCGCTAACAACATTGGCAAGCTTAGTGACTAAATACCATGTAAAACTGCTAAGTGTCGGCAATGGTACCGCCTCGCGTGAAACCGATAAACTCGCCGCAGACCTAATTAGTATGTTGCCTCCGCAAGGCATTCAAAAAGTCATGGTTAGCGAAGCTGGAGCTTCGGTTTACTCTGCCTCAGAACTGGCTGCCAATGAGTTTCCAGATTTAGATGTGTCTATTCGTGGCGCAGTATCTATTGCTCGCCGCTTACAGGATCCCCTTGCCGAGCTAGTTAAAATTGAGCCAAAGGCCATTGGTGTCGGCCAATACCAACATGACGTAAGCCAAAGCAAGCTATCACTGCAGCTAGATAGCGTGGTTGAAGATTGTGTGAATGCCGTCGGTGTTGATATTAATATGGCGTCCGCGCCACTGCTGAGTTTTGTTGCTGGACTCAACACCACCATCGCACAAAATATTGTAACTTACCGCGATGAAAATGGTGCTTTTACATCGCGCACGGCAATAAAAAAAGTCGCCCGTTTAGGCCCTAAAGCCTTTGAACAAGCCGCCGGTTTTTTACGGATTAACCATGCAAAAAATGCCCTAGATGGATCAGCGGTTCATCCCGAGGCCTATCCTGTGGTTGAAGCGATAGCCAAACATAGTCAGTGCCAAGTGAGTCAGCTAATCGCCAATAACGAACGCTTAGATAAGCTAGACCCCAAACAGTTTACCAATGATAAGTTTGGTCTACCTACTGTTACTGACATCATTGCCGAACTCAAAAAACCAGGACGTGACCCTCGCCCAGAATTTGCTACCGCAACCTTTAAAGAGGGGGTAAACACCATCAATGATCTTAAACCCGCGATGCGCCTAGAAGGGGTAGTAACCAACGTCACTAATTTTGGTGCCTTTGTTGACGTAGGTGTGCACCAAGACGGATTGGTGCATATATCCTGCCTTGCCAACCATTTTGTTAAAGACCCCCATCAGGTGGTAAAAGCGGGTGATATTGTAAAAGTGAAAGTGTTGGAGCTTGAACCCCAGCGTAAACGCATTGCCTTAAGTATGCGCTTAGACGATGAAGTTCAGGCAAACAAAACGTCAAAGCCAGTGGCTAGCCAAACCAAGCAGCGATCAGCCCCTAAGCCAAAGGCCAACAATACAGGAAGCGCCAAACCCATAAACAGTGCCTTCGCTGATGCCTTTGCTAAAGCCAAAAAATAACCATTTTTTGGTCAATGGATACACTAAATGTGAGTTTATCGGTAAAGGTGTCGAGCAGCGCTGACTTTAGGCTTGTAAGCTAAACTGTGACTGTGGGCGGAATGCAGCAGCGCTGGCATAGCGCTGCTCAATGTTTTGATTACGTTGCTGCATTTGTTGAGCTATATCGGGGAAACGTTGTTGCAGCTGCTGGGCTTTATCTCGCTGTTGCGCCAACTCTTGCTCTACTGTAGTTAATCCATCTTCAGCGCCAGTTAGCGGCTCATCTGCTGCTTGCCCTTCGCTAAATTGGCTGCTACTTAATTGTTGTTGCGCCTCAGCCGCTTTTTGCTGAGCTTGGGCAGCGACTTGTCGGTCTTGACTTGACGGCTCGGCAGGCGCTAAAGCGGCACGTTGCACTTGTTCCATTTTAGCAATGGTAGCTTGCGGGTCACCGGGGATCTCGCTGGTGCTAATAGACACCTCGCCGCCAACGGCATACTGCTTGCCGTCGGGGCCACGTTCTAATTCTAATTTGGCAGCACTTGCATATTGCCCGCCAACCGCTTGATGTTGGGCTTCATGAATTCTAACTTCACGGTCTCTAGCGCTAAGCTCATCCACTTTCTTCTGCTCACTGTCAGTGAGCTCTTGTTGACCTTTTGGTGAAGCGCTAGCTTGATCTGAGTTTGACTCTTTGCCTTGCTGATCTGAATCTTTAGCTTGTTGTTGCTGCTGTTGTTCTTGGCCTTGCTCCCCTTGCTCACGAGCATGCGCCTCCCGCTCCTGCACCCTAGCTTGTTCTTGAGCTTGCGGATATTGGGCAGTAACTTGAGGTTTACTACGATCTTTCTCTGCGCCCACTTCAGGTTCTTTAGCAAAGGTGGCCACTTCTTTAGGTTGTTCAATAACTTGACGCAATTGATTATCGCGTCGCGCTGAATCGGTAGGCGGGCTGAGACTATTGGGGATGATATTAGGTAAAGAGACATTGATATTCATGCTAGGCCTCAATATCCAATAACGAACCCATCATTGTCGACTCGGTTTGAATTAACTTAGCGCCAGCCTTTGCGTACAACTCGGCTTGATTTAAGGAGACAATAGCATCAACCACTTGGTTTTGCTGGGGCTCTCGTCCAGCAGAGACCTCTGCCAGCGACTGAGCACTATCACTCACTTGTTTATTAGCGGTAGCTATGATTTGATAACCGCTGTTCGCTGCGCCAACCTGCATATGCCCCCCACAATGAGTTAATAATTTGCCTTTAAACGCCCTAATATTAGCAAATTGTTCACTTTTACACCACTAGTGAACGAGAAAAGTCTGTTACTCGTTCAGTAAATAACTGTTTCTCTGAAATAAAAGGCGCATGTGAAGAAGACTCAAAGCAATATTGTTGCGCACTGGGGGTTAACACGGCGTGCTCTAGCATCGCAGCCCTAGGAACGAGGGCATCACTGCGACCAAACAATTGCAACCACGGCACATCAATAGTGCTAGCAGCAGCGCGTAAGTCGGTTAATTGCAGCAGCTCTAAACCCTGCTGTAATGCAGCAAGCTTAGGTAAAGGCCGTTCAGCCAGTAAATGTCGTAGTTGTTTTATGTCTTGCTTCGCATGGCTACTGCCCATTGCTTGAATGGCTAAAAATTGCTGTAGAGTTTTACTGAAATCACGCTCTAGACCTACCGCAAAACTATCTAATACATTGGGCGCGATGCCTGGCCAGCCTTGCTTCGCGATAAAATGGGCTGAGCTAGCCACGCTAATTAAACCACGAATACGACGAGGGAAATCTATCGCCGCTTGCATCGCCACTAATCCACCTAATGACCAACCTAGCCAAATCGCTTGCTGCGGTACTTGCGCAGCCACCGCGTTCGCCATGTCACTCAAGTTCAATTGCTCTACAGCAGCAGAATGCCCAAAGCCCGGTAAATCAATCTGATAGAGGCAAAAATGCTCGGATAATAGCTCTGCCACAGGTTGCCACACCGCGCTATTCAAGCCCCAACCATGGATCATCACTAGGGCAGGACCATCACCTTGTCGCTCACAATGCAATTTGCTCATCTACACTTACTAATTAGTTATTCAGGAGCGCCAATGTTAACCAGTTTTAGCTCAGCTTTAAACCAGACTCTTGGTAATGCGAGGCAGTGTAGCTTTTGCCTACAACATAAAGAGACACAAGCAGCCTGCTGTGCTAGCTGCTATGCACTATTAGTGGCTAACCAAATGTGCCGTTGCCAACAGTGTTTTTTAAACATTGCCGAACCAGGTGTGTGTGGTCGGTGCCAAACCGAACCAAATGACTTTGATAGTGTATTTTGCTTAGGTGATTATCAATGGCCGTTAGAGCCAGTGATTAAAAACTATAAATATGCAAAGCAAATGCACCTAGTAAAACCGCTGAGTCAATTGCTATGGGCACAAGTCAAACAGCAACAAATTTGCTTACCCGATGTTTTTTGCTCGGTTCCGCTGCACTGGTTTAAACAATGGAGACGCGGCTTTAACCAAAGCGATTTGCTCTGCCAACAAGTGGCTAAACTTGCTCAGCGCCCCGTCGAACAGGTGTTAAGTCGGCCCCGTTATGGCCGTAGTCAAGCGGGCTTGAATCGACGCCAACGACAGCGTGCATTAACAGCCTGCTTCTCATCTAAAAGCACAATAAAATCAGCTCATTGGGTACTAATAGATGATGTAGTCACTACCGGTAGTACCGCCAATACCTTAGCAAAGTTGCTAAAAAATGCTGGAGCTAATAGAGTGGATATTTGGGCTATGGCAAGAACGCCGAACGCCAACACTAGCCGCGCTGATAAAAAAGCCGTACAATAAACCCTAGTATTTTACTCAGGTATCGAGGAAGCAGATGGTATCGATCTCAGAAACCGCTCAGCAACACTTTGTGAAGCTGTTAGAACAACAGCCTGAAGGCACCCACATTCGCGTATTTGTGGTAAACCCAGGCACCCCAAGTGCAGAGTGCGGTGTATCTTATTGCCCACCAGAATCGGTAGAGGAAGACGACACTCAACTGCCATTCTCTGGTTTTAAGGCGATGGTAGATGCTGCTAGCGTGCCGTTTTTAGAAGAAGCTGAAATTGACTTTGTTACCGACAAGGTTGGCTCACAACTCACCCTTAAAGCCCCTAACGCAAAAATGCGTAAAGTCGATGATGACGCTTCATTAATCGAGCGAGTTGAATACACGATTGAAACTCAGGTCAATCCTAACCTAGCCTCACACGGCGGAAAAGTGAGTGTGATGGAGTTAACTGAAGACGGAGTGGTAGTGTTACAATTTGGTGGTGGCTGTAATGGTTGTAGCATGGTAGACGTAACGCTTAAAGAAGGCATTGAGAAGCAATTGCTGGAGGCTTTTCCAGGCGAATTAACTGGCGTTCGTGATATTACAGAACACCAAGCAGGCGAGCACTCTTATTACTAGAAGTGGGTAAGCCACGGTCCTATTAAGCGCTATTTTAGAATGGCGCTTTTTTATTGACTTAAGGCCTTACTACTCGCCAATCACTAACCTGCATATTAATAAAACCAGCCTGCTGGTAAGCTTTTTCTATTTGACCTGCGCCTCTTAAGTGTTCAATACCTTTATCCAAAGCCCTTAGCATTTCTTTAGCATGTGGAAACGCTGCGCTCACCGCATACACCCGGCTATCGTTTAACGCCACCTTATAATGAGGGATCGGCAATAAACGTTCTCCTTCCACTAACAAAGCCATATCTTGCCCTGCTTGAAAGGGAGCAAGTAAAGCATCAACTCGTCCTTTTATCACTGAGCCATACATACCAGACCAACTACTAATACTGTGTAACTTAGCAAAATCTAATAACTGTAAGGTTTGCCAATCCACGGTCCATTGTTTGCTAGAAATTAGCGATAGCTGTTTAACTTCATCGTGGTTGGGGATGCGCTGCAATTGCAAAATTGGGTGATCAGCTCGCACATAAAGACCGGCAAAAAAATCGCCAGCCCGCACCATCTGAGCACTCATCAATAAATGTTGATTAGACGCCACATCCTTTGACCAAACAGTTGTTGCCGTGGCAGCAATTGAACCGTGTTCCAGCAATTTATTGGTTCTTAAGTAGCTATCAGACACCTGTAAGCTAAGCCCTTCTTCCCATCCGCCTAGAAATAGGGCCTGCTGAATGAGCACCAATTCAACCACATCTCTGCGGCTGCCCTGCCCAGAGAAGTCATCAATCAGTAATGGGTTTCGATCCAACAAAAATTGATGGTAATCGTGCAGTACATCTGTCGGTACCGCGAGCACAGCAACAGGTAAGCTCACGGGTTGGAGCAATTCATCCGCCCAAAGCCAAGTTGGCCAAATTAATCCTATCCATAGGGGGATGGCTAAGTACTTAGTCATTAATCGATCTTTCATGGGGGATTATCAGTAAATAATCATTAACTTAACGAAGGATAAATTATAACAAATTCAGTAGGTAAGCATCCACGCTTTACATCAATTAACTATCAATGAGTATGATAGAAGGCCTAGAAAAGAAGAATACGGTCATAGTGGGATATGACCGTATATTTGCGACTACTCGCCTTTTTGCGAACGAGACAGTAAATCTATCGCGGCTTGTTTCGGTGATTTAGCCTGATACAACACTTGGTAGACTTGCTCTACAATTGGCATTTCAACGCCAACGCGCTCAGCGAGCAAATACACCTCTTTGGTATTGCGGTAACCTTCTACCACTTGACCAATTTCAGCTTCAGCCTGCTCAAAAGACTTACCCGCCCCTAGTGCTAGACCAAAACGACGGTTACGGCTTTGATTATCGGTACAAGTCAGTACCAAGTCACCTAAACCAGCCATACCTTTAAAGGTCTCAGGATCGGCCCCTAAAGCAATACCGAGCCGCTCCATTTCTCGTAAGCCACGAGTAATAAGTGCGGTGCGAGCATTGGCACCAAAGCCTAAGCCATCAGCTAAACCAGCACCGATCGCAATCACGTTTTTGACTGCACCACCGAGTTGTACACCGACAATATCATTATTGGTATACACCCTAAAACTACGCTCACAATGCATCACCTTGGCTAAATAGCTAACAAAGTCAGCATCTGACGATGAGGCCGATATCGCAGTGGGTAAGCCCGCCGCTAATTCTTTTGCAAAAGTAGGACCTGAAATAACCGCCAAGGAACGTTGTTCACCTAGAACCTCAGTCGCGACCTCAGACAACAAATGGCCGGTATTCGCTTCTAAGCCCTTGGTAGCCCAAGCAACCCGTGATTGCTCAGTTAACATAGGCTTTATTTGACGCATCACGTCAGCAAAAGCAAAGCTAGGCACAACCACCAGCAAATTATCGCTTTGAGCAACAGCAGTCGCTAAATCAGCTTCTAACTCAAGGCTATCAGGAAAGGCAACCCCGGGTAAAAAGTCGCTATTTTCACGAGCGGCCTCAAGGGCAGCCACGTGTTCGGACTCATGCCCCCACAAAACTGTACGTTGACCATTACGAGCAATCGCAATAGCCAATGCGGTACCGTATGAGCCTGCGCCCAATACGGTCATGATTGCCTTAGAGTTAACCATTATGCGTCAGCTTTTGCTTCTTTTTGTTGCTCAGCTTGCTGTTGTACATAGTTTGCAAACAAGGCATCAAAGTTAACCGGTGCTAAGTTAATTTGTGGGAATGAACCACGGTTAACTAAGTTAGACACGGCTTCACGCGCATAAGGGAAAAGAATGTTAGGGCAGTATGCGTTAATCGCATGTGCAAGTTGTGGCTCAGGCATGTTACCTAAAGTGAAAATACCACCTTGGTGAACTTCACATAAGAATGCTGTTTTATCTTCAACTTTAGCGGTAACCGTTAGAGTAAGAACAACTTCAAACACGTTATCAGCAAGCTTGTTGCTGGTAGTGTCTAGGTCAACCTTAACTTCAGGCTTCCACTCTTGTTGGAATACTTGAGGAGAGTTCGGCGTTTCAAAAGAAATATCTTTTGTGTAAATACGTTGAATTGAAAATTCTACTTGTGGCGCTTCTGTCGTTGCTGCTTCAGCCATGATAATTACCTTTAATACATTTATTTAAATTTGTTTAATCGTTAATTGAACACTAACCACTAAATCACGATCTTACTTCTTAGTGACCGGTAAATTTGCTGACTTCCATTCGGTCATGCCACCGCGTAGGTTATACACGTTCTCAAAACCGCCTTTAGACAGCGCGTTGGCTGCTGAGCCTGAACGCATCCCTGTTTCACATACTACGATAATGGGGCTGCTCTTTAAGTTTTCAATAGGCTTAAAGTTATTAGCTTGTATTTGAGTTAAAGGAATGTGACGTGCGCCCGCAATATAACCCTTTTTAAACTCATCATTGGTTCTAACATCCACGATCACTGCGTCTTGTTTATTAATCAACAACGTCGCTTCATGATTGCCAACTGATTTAACTTTAGACAACATTGGTTGAATGAAACTGTAGATAACAGCACCAAACAAACCAACCCAAGCGAATGAAATGATAGGGTTATTTCCGACAAATTCGACAACTTGCTGCATAGTTCGAGTATTCCTAGTTAAGCAAATGGTTTGATATATTTGGGCGAGAGTATACACCCGAGCGCCAAGAATAGCAGCTATAGTAAACACTGAACGCTGCAAATTAGCCTAAGATTGAAAAGCCGCCTCTAAAAGTGACAAAAAACAACTAATCTCGGTTGAATTGCGCTCAATCAGGTGACTCAGCCCAAAAATGTAGTAATATTTCACGAATTCGTTTTTAACTTTTACATTTACCAATTAAGGAAATTGCAATGTCTGCAAGCAAAAAGCCTTTAGCACTAGTCATTATGGATGGCTGGGGTTACCGTCAAGATAGCGCCGACAACGCTGTAGCAAACGCTAAAACCCCAGTATTAGACAACCTTTGGAACACTGCTGCCAGCACGCTAATCTCGGCTTCAGGCCTAGATGTAGGCCTGCCAGATGGCCAAATGGGTAACTCTGAAGTAGGACACACGAATATCGGCGCAGGCCGTGTTGTGTATCAAGAACTCACCCGTGTTGGTAAATCAATTACAGATGGCGACTTTTTCACCAACGAAGTGTTGGTTGGTGCGGTAACTAAAGCAGTATCCGCCGGAAAAGCCGTTCACATCATGGGGCTATTATCTCCAGGCGGTGTTCACAGCCACGAAGACCACATGCTTGCAGCCATTGATTTAGCCGCTAAACAAGGCGCCAAAGAAATTTACTTACACGCTTTTCTTGATGGCCGTGATACGCCACCTCGCAGCGCGCAAGGTTCTATTGAAAAGTTTGATGCTAAGTTCGCTGAAATAGGGTCTGGCCGCATCGCTTCATTAGTAGGTCGTTACTATGCTATGGACCGCGATAACCGTTGGGAGCGAGTTGAAGAAGCCTACCAACTGCTCACTGAAGGCAAAGCTGATTATAACTACGCAAACGCAACTGAAGCGCTAGCGGCTGCTTATGCTCGCGATGAAAACGACGAATTTGTTAAAGCCTCAGTAGTGGGCGACACCGCTGCCACCATTAACGACGGCGACGCAGTATTGTTTATGAACTTCCGTGCTGACCGTGCTCGTGAAATATCACGCTGTTTTGTCGAAAAAGACTTCAGCGGTTTTGCGCGCGCCAAAGTCCCCGCTTGTGAGTTTACAACCTTGACTCAGTACGCCGCTGATATTGATGCCCCTTGTGCTTATGGCCCTAGTGACCTAGTGAACACCTTGGGTGAATGGCTAGAAAAACACAACAAAACGCAGCTACGCATTTCAGAAACTGAAAAATACGCCCACGTTACTTTCTTCTTCAATGGCGGCAAAGAAGATGCCTTTGTTGGTGAAGATCGAGAGCTAATCCCATCACCTAAAGTCGCCACTTACGACCTACAACCAGAAATGAATTCTGAAATGTTAACCGATAAGTTTGTTGCAGCGATTGAAAGCGGTAAATACGATGTCATCATCTGTAACTACCCAAATGGCGACATGGTAGGCCACACTGGCGTATACGATGCTGCGGTTAAAGCTTGTGAAGCGGTAGATCACAGTATTGGTCGTTTAGTTGAAGCGCTAGACAAGGTGGGCGGTGAGTGTTTGATTACTGCTGACCACGGTAACGCTGAGCAAATGGTTGACCCTGAAACGGGCGGCATTCACACAGCGCATACTAACTTACCAGTACCATTCATCTACTATGGCCGTGAAGCTACGCCAGTTGAAGGTGGTCGCCTAAGCGATATTGCCCCAACTATGCTAACTTTGATAGGCATGGAAACTCCAGCAGAAATGACTGGCAAGCCATTGATGAATTTGAAATAATGGCTTAATGAAAAAGCCCATTTCACATTCGAGTAAAGGCCTTATTCAGTCCTTTACTCGCCTGTTAAACGCCAGCCTCGTCGCTGGCGTTTTGCTATTACTGAGCCCCAACACCTTTGCTGACGAGCAACAGCAGCTACTTGATGTCCAGCAGCAGCTAAAACACCAGCAGCAACAACTCAAGCAGCGTAAAAATGATATCAATCAAGCACAAGAGCAATTACGTCAATACGAATTAGCCTTAGCCGATTCCAACCAACAACTCCGCAAGCTGAATAATCAACTCGCCCACTCTAAAAAACAACAACAGCAAATCGAAGCGCAAATGCAGCTGCTACAACAACAACTGCAGCAGCAACAACAAGCGCTTATTACTCAGCTCAACAGTGCTTACCGGCTTGGCCAGAGCGATTACTTGAAGATGTTACTCAATCAACAAGATGCCGCAAAACTAGAGCGCATGTTGCACTACTACAAATACTTAAGCAAAGCGCGTAGCGAAGCCTTAATTGCGGTGAACGACAAGCAATTAGAACTAAGCCAAACCAAGCAAAAACTGGCAGAAAACCAACAACAATTAGAACAACTGCTTAGTCAACAACAACAGCAACAACAGCAACATCAAAGCCAGCAACAACAACGTAAACAGCAATTAAGCCAGTTGAATAGCTTGCATAATACCGAGCAAAGCCGCCTTGAGCAGCTGCAAATTAACGAGCAACACCTTCAGCAGTTAGTGAGCGAGCAGATTGAGCAACAGCAACAATTAGCACTGCAACAAAATGTAGATAAAACCCCACTTAAGGGTTTGGCAAAAGCTAAAGGCCAATTACCTTGGCCTTTGAAAGGTAAAGTACTACATAGCTACAACAGCAAAAACCAGGGGCAAACACGCTGGCAGGGCATTGTTATTGATTCCCACCCCGGCACCGACATTCAAGCCATTGCCAGTGGCAATGTGGTATTTGCTGATTGGTTGCGTGGCTACGGCTTAGTCGTCGCCATTGATCATGGTGAGCAATACCTCAGCTTTTATGGGTACAATCAGAGCCTTAATGCCGAGCTTGGCCAACGAGTAAGCGCTGGGCAAACCATCGCTTATGCCGGTAATACGGGTGGACAAAGCACCAACGCGTTGTTTTTTCAAATTCGTCATCAGGGTAAAACTCAAGATCCGCGTAAATGGTTAAAATAGTTAACGGGTTATTTTTGCTTTTGGCCTGCACCCAGGCATTAGCCAGCCAATTAAGTATAATTATTGATGATGTAGGGAATAGTTATGCCGATTTACAACTCCTGCAGCTAGACCCAAGCATCACCTTATCAGTGCTTCCATCTAGCCCCTATGCTAAACAGATTGCTGCTCAAGCCGAGCAACAACAACGAGAAATAATGCTTCACCTGCCAATGCAAGGCAGTGGCAATTTAGCCTTAGGCCCTTATGGCTTAACAGACAACTTAGCAGAGCCTCAGTTTAAGCAACGCGTAGCGTCAGCGATAAACGATTACCCCGAAGCAAGCGGCCTGAATAACCATATGGGTAGCCAATTAACTCAACTTCCCACTGAAATGCATTGGTTAATGCAAGTATTAGCAAATAAGCAGCTGTTCTTTGTTGATAGCCGAACCCATTTGGCAAGCATTGCTGAAGATGTGGCTAAAGCCTACCGTGTGCCAGTGTTACGCCGCCATGTATTTTTAGACCATCACGACGAGCCTGCCGCGATTCAAAGACAATGGTTACAAGCCATTAAACTTAGCCGTAAATACGGCCACGCCGTATTGATAGCCCACCCCCGTGCAAATTCGGTAGCCCTGTTACAACAACTAGCCTTGCCCGAAGATGTCACGTTAGTCGGTTTACAACAGCGACTGGCCTCTGCCTTCCCCAGCCCGCAGCCCGCTACGCCTGACATTCAGTTAGTTGGAGCGACGACGCCAATACTTGAGCCACAAAACAACAAGGCGTTGTAGCCAGCACTAAGCCGCATAACATTGGCGAGTTAGTTGGTATCGTTCTCTAAGGCAATCAAATTGGCTAAGGCTTGCTGTTGAGTATCGCCACATACCCAATGCGCGGCTTTAAAGTCACTGCATACCTTGGGGCGTTCTGGCTGAGCAAATATTTTACATAAGTTGTCAGCATCTAAATGCTGACAACGCTCACCGGCTGGCTTATTTAACGATGTGATAGAGGGCGCAATACAGCAAGCGCCGCAGCCGAGTCTACACTGCATGTCTATTCTCTGTAGATGCTAAAGAGGAGTAGTCTAACAGATTAAGCACTTACAGAATGGATAAGCCAACTATATTGTTCGCCAATGCAAGCCCTCACCTTAGCTAACATGAGTCATCGATTCATAGTGTTCATCGATGAGCACATAGGGTGATGGCGACGCCCATGTTGCTAATAAAAAAGGACTAGTAATTAGTCCTTTTTTTAATGAGTTCAGCGCTTAGTGCCTAATGTAAAGTACGTAAGCTTAAACGCCCAGTGGGTGATTGATAATCATCGAAACAGAAAATAGAACCATTACTGAGCGTAATACAGTTTTTCTGAATAATACCCTCTTCATTAACTACACCATTTTCATCGGTGTTAGTGTCAATAATCACCGATGGCGCCGACGGTATACCATCAACCTTTTGATGAGAACTATCATTGTTAATGGTATCGGCTTCGTTGTCGGGGTCGGTATTCCCATCTGTACCTGGGTTCCAGGTAATACCAGAATGAAGATTTACCTCCATATACCAACCACTGCCGCCAGAAGCACAAATGTCTTCGTTAGGTAACAAAGTAGTAAAGCTCAGCTTATTGGCTAGCAATAAGCTCTCGGTCACCTGACGCTCACCATAGTTGTTAGTATTATCATCTTGGGTATTGACTAAGTCGAGATACCAACCTTGTTGGGCTGTCCAATCAATGGGGTAAGAGGTAAGCAAGCGGTTAGCTGAGTCTTCTTCAATGATCGCTTGGCGCAATAAAGTATCATAAACATGAATACCATCCGCTTCACTGCGCTCTGCGGTAAGATAAGATTGATTCAGCTTATCCCAAATAACATAAACCGATTGAGTGGGTTCCCCAATGGCGTTGTTATCGGCATTTTCAACATACTTACCGGTACCAAAAGCCACCAACACACCCTCTGATAAGCCATAAGGGTGAGCGCCTACCGAAGGCCTAGTGGTAATTGGCTGTGCGCGGTAGACCGAGTCTTGTTGATCTGGGCTAGTAGCAGTAAACAATGGTTTATCATCAGTGGTAGCTAGGCCCCAAGCAGTGCTGGTTGAGCTAGAGATGTCAAAGGCCCACATATTGCCATATAAATCCCCAGAATAGACCCGATCAGCAATACCATCGCTATTTAGGTCTACCACGGCGGGCGTTGCCATTGCATTGGGCCTAGACTCACCCGTTGGATCGTCAGTGGCACCCACGCCAGTATGGAGCGTCTCAATAAGCTCGCCAGTAGTTAAGTTGGCGATGTACAGCACTCCTTCACTAACCGAAGAGTTATACCCATTAGAAAAAATAACACCAGTATCACCATTGGCAAGTTTTGCAATAGTGGGTTTAGCGCGGTTGTAACCAAGGCCAGAGAACCCCGTTGTTGAGGTATCTATTTCCCACTTGATTTTATTCTTATTGGCGCTAGACATGTCACTAACATCAATGGCATACAGGCCTTGAAAACCAGTGCCTAGAGTACCCACCACGGTGGTATTTCCTTCACTATCCGTGAAACCGGAAATACCGCCATCAACAAAATACTTATGGGTATAAGTGCTTTTGGTTAAGCTATTTAAGCCAGTAAATACTTGGCTAGGAATATACGCCATTATCTCTGAGCCATCGTCAGCATCGATAATGTGCACCATGCCATCATTGGCACCAAAGACTAACACGGGGGTACTAACACTATGGCCATTGACACTATCAACATAATAGGGAGTTGAATTAATCACATCACCCAGGGCTGAGGCACGAGTTCGCATGGAGTAAGCTAGGTCGACCTCTTCATAGGTTCTATCACCGCGCAGGTAATCAATCACGGCAGTGAGATAAGCCAACTTAACAGTATCAGAGCCACTTTGCCCGGCCAACAAGGCAACAATTTGGTCAGCACTCAAACCAGAGGCTGAACCATCAAGTGAATTGGGCGCTGCAAAATCGACCACTTGGTTACTCTCGCTATTACGGGTGTAAATATTTCTTGAGCTAACCTCTTGTTGGTCAATGCTTGTTGCGGCACTCCAGCTTTCCGTTGCACTAAAACCCCCTGCATCTGCTGCAGCAAAAGCTTTCACATCGCCGCTCCAGTATTCGCCATCAAAGGTAGATTGATACAAAAATGCCGAGCTATTTAAAAAAGTATTGTTAAATACTGGTGGAGTGGCGGATTGATTTCCACTGGCGATTTTTTCAAGTGCTTTACCAATTTGCGCGCCTAGTTGTCCAGCATTGGTCACTGGGAAAAAATTATCAGGCTCGCCACTTACGTCATTATCCCACTCGCCCGCATCAGGCACGCCATTGCCATTGGTATCGGTAAATCCGCCCCATTTAGCGGCGTACCATAAAGGAGACGGTAAGTATTCTGCATCACGAGTAGCGCTTGGGAAAAAGTTTCGAGTACGCTGGTGCGGCAGTGCTGCTTCGCTTCCGGTTTCCCGAGAATTATTCGGGAAGGCGCTATCATCCTGCTCTGGGGTATCTAGGTAATACACGGTGCCATCTTGAGCTGACAAGCTGCCATTTCCATATTTTTTTTGTACATCAAGGTAAATGCCGTCTTTATCGGTGCCAGCAATTACATAACCGGCGTGTTGTTTAAAACCAGTTGCGGTAAAAGTGGTGTTAAGCGCCAGTTGCACCCCAGTTCTTTTTAGTTCGTCGTCACAACTATTATCGGCGCTATAAACCGGGCACAAATCATCCATTACCTTATAGGTGTATTGAACAATCATGTCCATTTCATGGTCAGCGCCTTGCTCGGCATCTTCATAGTTAATGACAAACTCGCCCTCGGTAGGCTCAGATTTAATCACGTAATAATCAACGATAGTATTGGTAGGTTGGTACCCTCCCCTAGTATTACTCGCAGTTGTTTGGTAATGGCCGCCTACGGTTTTAGCAAAGGGTAAAATGTTTATTTCTTGTTCGTCTTCACCGACAAGCACTCTAATATTAGGCAACGAAGAAGACATAGAGACTACAGTCGTGTTAATGTTTTGCTTGCCGGATTTAGAAGGAAACAAATCTGTTTTGTGGCCATAATAAGCCGCTGCGGCTACCGCATAACTACCTTGTTTGGTGGGTTCTTGAGGTGATAGCCCGCGAATATTAGCCAGCGATCTAACCTCTTTGGCTGTAGGAGCCGTGGCGGTACTCAATAAACCCGTAACATCATCAGTAGATTCACCAACAAAATACTTCCCACTGATGTTTTCATTACTGCTATTCGATATCGTATTTAGTAAGACTTGTAAATTAAAGCCGGTAAGTGCTGCCGTTGAGTAACTACCGGTGTTTTCGTTATTTTCAGGAAACACTGTGGCGCCAGGCAATTCGTCTGAATCAAAAGACGGGCTAAAGTCACTAATTACAAGGTTGTGCGCAGCGGTACAATAAGGCCTACCGCCAGTTTCAGCGTACGGGTCATCCCATTGCGCATAAGGTAAACCAAGCACGGCATCAATAGCTCCGCTTCCTGAAGAATACTCGCTACTAGCAACCTCTTCACCATGAAAATAACGCAAGCTTTCATAAAGCATTTCGCCGATAGGGTTTCCCCATGAAGCACATTCTCCACTTTGGATAGGACGATCATTGATCCAACCACAGGTGGTTGTGACCCCTCCACTAGTGAAGTTTCGTGGATAGCTTTTATCTCCATAATTAAAACCAAAAATACGTAAATTATTAATGGTGCTAACGATCCCGTCTACTTCCGCTTCAAACACGCCTGTCGAAATATCGATTTCATCAGAAAAATCAGATATTACTTTGCGTAAAACTCCACCTGAGGTGTTTTTATCGAAACTACCAGTGATTAAGCCAAACTCGATACTGCCATCTTCGCCGTAGTCATGCAGTAAACCGGTGGGTTTGTAGCTGCTTTGTACCGGCCCTAAGTCGCTTTGGTACTCTTTACAGTTATCTTCTAGTTTATTTTCTACACAAACCGCTACCCTAACATTAAATGTAAGCTGATCAGCTACCGTCCCATCTAATACTGGCCTTCCTGTTGTTGCCCAATTCCAAATATCATTTTCTTGGTTGAGCTTAACTTTCAACTTAGGAGTACCACCATCAGACCACGATGCAGTGCCAAAAAAATGCTTCCTTTCATTATTTGGAAGTGAGTAAGGAGTATAGTGTGTGATGTCATATAGATTTTCTGCTACAGAGGTATAGCTCTTGCCCCATGAATGCGCATCCTGCGGAACAAACGCCCGCTCTAAGACCGTGGTGCCGTTACTATCAGTACTGCGGTAGCCACCATACAAAACTTTCCGTAATACATCCATGCGTGACATGGTGAGGTAATTTAGAAAATCGCCACTCCACTCACCACTACAGGCTTTAGTGCTTGCATCGGCCGCTTCTCCCGGAACGAACATATCGTCCTCGTAAGTGTAACAACGGTAACTATCAAAATATCCCTCATACGTTATGCTAGTGGGTTTGAAATTTAGATCTAGCTCGCCATCACCGTCTAAATCAGTGGCGTCGTTATAGGCTTCATAAAAAAGCGTATGGTCACGCCCCATCACCAGCATAACCATCGGCGAAGGTGTCGTTGCCACATAAAGCGGTGCGTCGGCCAAATCTAAATTTGCGGCCAACAAAGGAGAAGATATGACCAGTGTTGCAAGACTTAAAGCAATTTTAGGCATGATACGCATTACCAGCAACCTCCGCTTGAAGGGGTGGTTAAGCCTTGGCTATTAATGCTCATTGGACTGCAACTATCACCCGCTTGCCCGCCGTTAGGCTTCGCTGTGGCGGTTAAGGTGTAAGCAGAACCCGATACACCACTGGCTGCAAGGGTGTAATAGCTATTGAAGTCAGTGTCAGCGGAGAAATGATTAAGATTGCCACTAGTATCGGCGGCTCCAGTATAACTTAGATTCATGGCGTAAAAACTTTCCATATGTTGTGCTGCTTCCACCAAAGTTCGTTTGGCTTCTTCACGGCGAGTAGATTGCACATGGCTCAAATAACTGGGGTAGGCAATAGCGGCTAAAATGGCAATAATCGCCACCGTGATCATCACCTCTATTAGGGTAAATCCTTTTACTTGTTTCACTGTGCTACTCCATGAATGCGACATAAGATTGTAAGTAAGTCACCGCACCACCCGCACCTTCGGCTTTAGAGGTAATACGTAAAAAGCGGCGTTTGGGTATGCTAACGCCCAATACTAAACCCGAATCCACCCCGCCATCTTCGATAATGTAACTGGGAGATCCCTCTAAGTCAGCGCCACCAACATTGGTGACGGTTGTCATTTTATTTGCCGCAACCCAATTACCGTCAGCGTGCCACCATTCATCGCTGGCAAAAGCCGGCGTCACTAGGTTATTTGCTGTAGCTAAATTCAATTTGGCATCTTCGTGATAGGCTTCTTTACGCACAATATACTCGGCTTCATTAATGCCTGAGGTGGCCCGTGCAAAACTCATAGAATGATCTTGGTGAACCGCGGCATTCTTGCGGCCACTGGTGACTTGTTGAGCAATGGCCACCCCAATCATGGCAATAATTACCACCATAATCAGCGACATAATCAGCGCCATACCGGCTTGTTTAGATGCTTGTATTGGCATGTTCATTACGATCCTTGATTAAGAAGTAACACTGTTTCTGACACCGCCTGACGTAACATCTGGTCTGACGCGGTAATAGTCTCATCCAGCAATTCATAGCTATTACTATTGCTTAGGTTGCTCATGGAGACTTCTTGAGTCACCAAAATACCCATTTTAACTCGGTTAATTTGCAACCAGTCGGTCACTTCACTGGCTTTAAAGTATTTGTAATCACTATCATCAAGGCTGCCGTACAATATTTGTATATTATCGATATCTTCATCAAATACCGTGTCGCCGGTGTTATCTCGACATACCAGTTGATTGCTGGTGGAAACAAAGAAAGTAACCGTAGTTTGGGTATTTTCTGCCAGCTCATCTCCGTTACATTGAAAGATGCTGTTATTAGGAGCCGCCGCGCCAAAATACCGCAAACTAATCACGTCGGTATTTGCTTTAGCACCACTAAAACTGGCTTGATTTTCCAGGCCTTGCAGCATCTGCCCTTCAGCCCAAGTGAAACCAAAAGCATCGGCAGCGGGGACATTTGATAACAGGGTGTTTTGATACAACTGGTTATAATCACGAAATCCAGCTTGTTGCAGGTATAAACGCAAGGTTTGCATGCCCATGCGGTTTTTATTAACTAATAGATGACTGGCCCTGGTTGCTTCATAGCTTTTTTGGTCACCAATTAAAGCGGCATATAAACCGCCCACTACCAGCAATGACAACACGAGGGCAATCATCAACTCAACCAAACCAAAACCCGTTTGTTTTGTCATTACCTTACCCATACCGCCACCTCGCTGCACTGGTGACCATTTCCACTGGCGTCAGCATTACAATTTGCGACTCCAGAGCCACTTAAATTGGCATCCCAAGTCATTTGTACTGTAACGAGATTGTTCGAATGATTTAGCGAAAAACGTAGTTGCGGAATATAAGGGCTAACGGTGGCGAACCAATCACTGATTTCATAAGCGGCAAACTGAGCGCGAGTACAGCTTACGGTGCTTAAGGCACAATTTAGGCTGCTAGGGGCAGCGCCATCAGCCAGGTTGCTGGCATTAAATTCATTATTCACCGTTGACGCGGGTAATGCGCTGAAGCGCTGCACCAGATCTAACATGGCGATATTAGCCGTTTGCGCGAAACGTGCTTGTTGGGCGGTATTCACCGACTGAATTTGCAAAGCGGCATGGCCTAGCAGGCCAATTGCAACAATAACCACCGCAATCAACAATTCAATTAAGGTAAAACCCTGTTGCTTATGGGCAGTAAGTTGTTGACGGAGCTGCATACTCAATCCTCCCCATACGCGTAAGTGAAATACGTTGATCTTGATAGTCATTAGACGGTGCGCACACGGTTAGCTCTCCTGCCGATGCATGGCCTGTAGGAAAGAAACGTACCAAGGTACTGGTGCTACCGTTTGCTGAAGGGCTGTATTTAAGCTCTCCAGATTGAGGCTTAGGGTAGGCAGCAATAATCTGGGCGTTGGGATTACGGCTGTCTAAAGAGCCATCTCGATTTGTATCGAGGTAAACCAACCAGCCTTTATTGGCTCCCCAAGCAGCCTCACAACTAGTACCATTAGTCGTCGGGCATACATAACTGGAAAGATTGTTACGAATGGCTTCTTGTTGGGCAACAATCAGACTGTTAGCCAATAAGTCACGGGTGACTTTTTGCTTATTGTCTTCCATGAGACCTTGAATTGACGGTACCGCGATGACCATCACAATAATCAAAATAGCGACCGCGATCATCAATTCCATCAGGGTAAAGCCCTGCATTTTGTGGTGTTGTTTGCTACTAACAAGCATTGCTTATCATCCATAAAAAGCGTTAGCTACCGCTGCATTTAGAGTATTGTACCTAATAAATGGGTACTAATTATTTTTACGCGGGCTATATATAAAAAAATCAATATATTAGCAAAGCATTCTGGCAAACATCCTGCTTTTGTACAATAAGCAAACAAGGATTAGTTGACAGATATCATATTTCCAACTACACCACATGTAGCGTTTGCTTGACAGCTATATATTTAAACGACTTAGCCACAAATTCAATCTTTGTGACAGAACTAAAATCACGAGAATTGCACTAAAATCATTTCAGCACTCTTGGTTTGTGATAGCAAAATGTGTACTCTAAATTCACCGTTTTACTTTGCAAATACACTATGAAACATAAAGCACTGCCAGCTTATATTGATGACATTTACGTCAATAATGTTGTGGAAGATTGTGTGCGCTTTCTACAAGGAACAGCGCCATGGTGGATTAGACACTCTTGCTTAAACTGCCGCGAAGCGAAACAGCTTATAAATATTTTTATGGTGACCTTTAGTACTTGGCGAAAACGTCAAGCTCAGCCCAACCATAAACGCAATATCGGACCGAATAATTTGTATGATTTAGGCCCTTTCATTTACGAGCTAAGTTACACCATTAATCAATTGGCCAATCAAGACAGTGAACACCTCAACAATGATCTTAAGAAACTTTTAACGGCTATTTGCCAAGACTCACAGGACTTCTTGAAAAATTGGCATAACTTAAATATTGAGCAACATTCTGATTTACCACTGCCTAAAGTGATTTAACCACCAACTTTTATTTGCAGGTACTATGCGTTTATCTTTTCAGGCCGCAGATGTGTGGCCGACATACTCCAATGATCTGACTAAAATAGCTCCCTTAGTAGAGCCAGCACAATGGCTAAATTGGCAGCAATCAGACCAGCTTTATTACTGTGTTTTTAACCAAAGAGTCGTGGCCTATTGCGTAGTGGCAGCCACTGGCGAAGCCCTAGTGGTAAACCGATTTAGTGTAAGAGAGCTAACCCAAAGGCGTGGCATTGGCTTGTTTATGTTTCAACAGCTGTTGCAATTGGCTGAGTCTAAACAACTGAATTATTTGCAGTTTCCGCATAGCAATGATGCGCCAGCTCTCGGCTTCTATCAGCATTTGGGACTAAATAATCAGTTTGAATTTAAACTATAAAAAAACCAGAGCTTAGCTCTGGTTTTTAGTCTCATTTGGTTTCGCAGCTAAGCTACAAAATAATCGCTTTTAGATCGTCATTCTTACGGTCTAAATAGTGAGTCGATTGAATTTTACGGATGGTACGTGTTTTACCGCGAACCAATAAGGTTTCAGTGGTCGCGATATTACCTTGGCGATTAATCCCTTCCAGCAAATCACCTTTGGTGATACCGGTAGCCGAAAAAATAACATTGTCATTTTTCGCTAAGTCCCCAAGTAACAACACACTGTTCACTTGAATACCTTCGGCTTCACAGCGACGAATTTCATCTTCAGCTATAGCGCGGTTTTCAGGGCTATCTTCTTTCACTTGATTGCGCGGAATTAAACGGCCTTGCATATCGCCACCTAAAGCGCGAATGACTGCTGCAGAAATAACGCCTTCTGGTGCACCACCGACACAGTACATCATGTCTACTTCGCTCAGAGGCATACAAGACAAAATAGACGCTGCGACATCACCATCAGGAATAGCAAATACCCGCACACCCAATGTTTGCATCTGGCTAATCACGCCATCGTGACGTGGCTTAGCTAAAGTGATAACCGTCATCTCACTTAGGTCTTTACCTAGCACCGACGCCACCATTTTAATGTTGTCTTCTAAAGACAGATTCAAATCGATGCAACCTTTGGCTTCAGGCCCAACAACTAACTTTTCCATGTACATATCAGGCGCACGTAAAAAGGCACCTTTTTCACCAACCGCGAGCACAGCAACGGCATTGTTCTGGCCCATCGCCGTCATTCGCGTACCTTCAATGGGATCTACGGCAATATCAACGCCTTCGCCACCGGTGCCAACATGCTCACCAATATACAACATTGGCGCATCGTCAATTTCACCCTCACCAATAACCACTTCGCCATCAATATCAATATCATTGAGCATGATACGCATTGCTTGTACTGCTGCATTATCAGCAATATTTTTGTCACCACGGCCTAACCATTTATAGCCAGCTAGTGCTGCAGCTTCAGTTACGCGGGAAAAACGAAATGCCAGATCTCTTCTCATCGGAAACGCCTAATCAACTAAAAATCGTGACGAATACTAGCACAAGATTATGTTTTATTCAGCCAACTTAGTTAGGCTAAAGCTTGCTGCACCAAACTCAAGGCCTGGTCTGACAAATCTAAAGCTAAGGCTGCTTTTTGGCCTTCAGGAGACATTTTCGCCCAGGTTTTTTGCACGATATCGATCACCTTTTCATGCTGATGTTTATTAGCGAAATCAATAAAGTAGTACTTCAAAAACACTAAACAAATGACGTCCTCTAAAGCTTGAGTGAGAGGGTTGCGCTTAAGCTTTTCCTTTCGTAACAAACTACAGGTAGCGTCAATTAAGTTTTCGCCTAAATCACGCTTACGCATAATATCAGCGCACAACTCTGCATGCTTCTTGCCTAAATCAGTTCGCCACTTTAAATACCCCGCCTTTCCTTCAGGGTAATCACTACGCAATGATAACCAACGGCCAATATGCTGAGCGCGGGCGGCTATTTGTAGTTCAACCGGTGGTGCATCCATAAATTCATGTAAGCAGTTGGACATGCGCTTGCCATATAAAAACTCTTTGGCATGCTCACTACCAAGTTCATCAAACTGCTTATTTGGATCATTTAGGTTAAATTGATCAATATCGTTTAAAACCTGATTTAGAATATTTTGCTGCATGATTTATTCATTTCCCATGACTTTGTTTTAGTCTTTAACATGAACACAACATATCCTACCGATCAGCCAAATACAACACAGACGGTTACACCAAAAACCTCTTGCATAAACAAAGCAATTAACTATATGTTAAAGATAAGAGCCGCATATATGACCAATATAAAACAATTAAAAGGAGTTAATCACTATGTTGATTGGTGTACCTAAAGAAATAAAAAATCACGAATATCGTGTCGGTATGACACCCGCCAGTGTAAACGAATTAATTCAACAGGGTCATCAGGTCACCGTTGAAACTTTGGCCGGCGCAGGTATTGGTTTTGACGATAAAGATTATCAAGCGGTAGGTGCTAGCATAGCGAGCAGCGCAGCCGACGTATTTGCTGCTGCGGATATGATTGTCAAAGTAAAAGAGCCGCAAGCCATTGAACGCGCCATGTTGCGCGAAGACCAATTGCTATTTACTTATTTGCACCTTGCCCCCGATCCAGAACAAACCCATGACCTCATCAAGTCAGGTGCGGTATGCATCGCCTATGAAACCGTCACCAGCCCACGCGGCGGACTACCGCTACTTGCGCCAATGTCTGAAGTCGCTGGCAGAATGGCGATTCAAGCTGGCGCGCTAGCTTTAGAGAAATCTAAAGGTGGTAGAGGCTTGTTGCTAGGTGGTGTACCAGGTGTAGAACCCGCCAAGGTGACCATTATTGGTGGTGGCATGGTTGGCCGCAACGCTGCTCAAATGGCGGTTGGCATGGGAGCAGATGTCGCCATTTTAGATCGTAACATTGATGTACTACGCGCTATTGATGCTGAATACCACGGTAAACTTAAAACGGTTTACTCCACCAGCAGCAGCATTGAACAACATGTATTAGAAGCTGATTTAGTGATTGGAGGGGTATTACTACCGGGTGCCGCGGCCCCTAAATTAATTACTAAAGATTTAGTAAAACGCATGAAAGCGGGTAGCGCGATCGTTGACGTAGCGATTGACCAAGGTGGCTGTGCCGAAACATCTAAAGCCACCACCCACCAAGATCCTATCTATATCGTTGATGATGTAGTTCATTATTGTGTTGCCAATATGCCAGGAGGGGTAGCTAGAACCTCAACCATGGCATTAAATAATGCCACATTGCCCTACATTATTACCTTAGCGAACAAAGGCTATAAACAAGCCTTGTTAGATGATGAGCATCTTCGCAACGGTTTAAATGTGATGCACGGTAAACTCACTTGTGCCGAAGTGGGTGAAGCCTTAGCACTTGAAGCCACTGACCCTATGTTGTTGCTGTCCTAGCTGAAGTAGCAAGATAAAAAAAGAGCGCTTAGCGCTCTTTTTTTATTGATGAACAGCGAGCAACTAGCGCTTTTTACCATAACCACGGTCTTTCAGGCTTCGTCCCCATTTATCTAGCCAAGCATCTAAGCCACTACGTGCATTTCCCGCAATCAAGCAAGCAGCAGAGCTGGGGCTAGAGAATTGATAATCACGCATAAATTCGTAACCATCGCCTTGACGACAAAGAACGGTATCTTCAAGTAACTGCTCACGCAAGGCCAATACAGCCGGACGTAAAGAGTCGGCACCGCCACCATTGGCCGTCGATCCCTTCACCACCATAAAGCCAGGTTTTATTTTTGCCCCAACCGGGTAACCGTGCGCCACGGCCTGTTTAACACTAAAAGAATAGTCTGCCGAAACGGCATGCTGGCTGCTTTCTACCACTAATTCGCGTAGTGAAAGTAGCTGTTGGTATAGCTCGATAGGTAAAATAGCAGCGGTTTTACGACCGTCGCTATCTATCACAAAATTAACTTTAGATAGCTCGAATGGACCGTCCATGTCAGACCAAGTGTTGATAAAGTTTGTGCAAATTTAACACAAGCCATAGGTAAATTTGAACATAAAAAAACCTCGCTAAGCGAGGTTTTTAATAAGTATTTATTCCATGGCTGCTTTGAGCTTTTTCATGGCATTTTTTTCCAACTGCCTGATTCGCTCAGCGGAGACCTGATATTGGTCTGCCAACTCTTGCAATGTGGCCTTATCTTCGTCTAACCAACGACGCTGAACAATGTGTGCATTACGCTCATCCAATGTGTTCAAGGCTGCACGTAGGCGATTAGCCGCCGCCACTTCCCAGTTTTCTTTTTCAACAAACTGAGCAACATCTGAAGATTTATCTTCAAGGTATTGAATTGGCGCAAAGCTGCCTTCGCGTTCATCATCGTCAGACGCGAGATCAAAGGCTTGGTCTTGGGCACTCATGCGAGATTCCATTTCTAAGACATCTTTAGGGGTAACACCTAGATTCTCAGCAACCATATTTACTTCATCGTTATTAAACCAACCCAAGCGTTTTTTAGACTTACGTAGGTTAAAGAATAATTTACGCTGCGCTTTAGTGGTTGCAATCTTAACCATACGCCAGTTACGTAATACATACTCGTGTATCTCCGCTTTAATCCAATGCACAGCAAAAGATACCAAACGAACACCAACACTTGGGTCAAATCGTTTTACGGCTTTCATTAAGCCTACGTTGCCCTCTTGAATCAAATCGGCTTGAGGTAAACCATAACCCGCATAATTTTTTGCTACGTGAGCAACAAACCGAAGGTGCGACATAACGAGCTCGCGGGCAGCACTTAAGTCACCGTCCTCGAACAAACGTGTCGCCAGTGCTTTTTCTTTTTCAGCACTTAGCATCTCAATTCGATTAACCGATTGAATATAGGCCTCAATACTCCCTTGCGGGACTAGCGCCATAGATGCGATCTTTTGATCCATATCAACCTCTTTAATTTACTCGATTGATGATACTACCATAGCCATCTACCAAGATCTAACCCCTAAAACCCGCCAATAGCGGCGCCGTGCGCAGCAACGAGCATTCGCTTATTTAAGACGTCATAAACTAAATATAGTTCACACTTTCAAGCACACTCTAAGTGCGTGATCTTTCCATTTAGGTGCAACTTATCCCTTAAGTAGTAAACGGATTACTTAGTCGAACAAATCACAATAAAACGCTAAACAACTGATTAATAGTATAAAAAAGGCATTTTCAATGCTTTTGAAACCACTGGCATTATGATTGCGTCACACAAAGGTATAAGCAATTTTAGTGAAAGCAAATAATGATAGAACGTATCAGTCAACATACCAGAGATAAATCTACGCACACTATCCAAGCCGCAATGGTTGATTTAGTGGGTGCAGGCCCTGGCGACCCCGAATTGCTTACCCTAAAAGCCTTACGCAGTATTGAGCAAGCAGATTTAATCCTTTATGACCGTTTGGTCAGTCAAGACATCCTTGAGTTAATCCCAACAGGCACTCAAGCCATCTACGTAGGCAAAGCAAAAGCCAACCACTGCATTCCTCAAGATCAACTTAATTTATACATGGTAGATAAAGCCAAACAGGGTTTAAGGATCTGCCGTTTAAAAGGGGGCGACCCTTTTGTATTTGGTCGCGGTAGTGAAGAACTTGAGGTATTACATCAACACGATGTGCCCGCGCGAGTCATTCCTGGGATTACCGCAGCATCAGGCTGTACCAGTTATGCCGGCATTCCGCTGACTCACCGCGGCCTTGCTACTGGCTGCAGTTTTATTACCGGCCACAAACAAGACGGAAAATTAGATATCAATTGGGCACAACTCGCCCAACTCGACCACACCTTAGTTTTTTATATGGGCCTGAGTAGCTTGCCTGAAATCAGCCAACAGCTACAAGCTTTTGGCAAGAGAGCCAACACTCCCGCAGCTTTAATAGAAAAAGGCTGCCAAAACGACCAGCGCGTTATTACCGGAACCTTAGACCAGTTACCAACGCTCGCCAGTGAACACCTTTTACAATCCCCTACATTAATTGTAATTGGTGAAGTGGTATCACTGCGCGAGCAACTCGACTGGCTAACTAAATTAGACGCGACATCGACCCCATTCGAATTAGAACATAGCGCTGCTTTAAGCGCATAGGAGAGAGTACATGGAACGTATTATCGTTGTCGGCAACGGCATGGTGGGTCACCATTTTATTGACCAGCTGATACAACAAAACAAGTTAGACCAAGTTCAAGTCACTACCTTCAGTGAAGAGTCGCGGTTAGCTTACGATAGAGTACAACTATCAAGTTATTTCTCAGGCAAAACTGCTGACGATTTGATGATGACGTCTCCAGAGTACTACGACGAACATGGTGTTCAGTACTTTGTGAATGACAAAGTAGTAGAAATTCAGCCACAGCAAAAAATTGTCGTAACCGCCAGTGGTCGCCGCGAAAGCTACGACAAATTGGTTCTCGCCACCGGCTCTTACCCCTTTGTACCTCCGATTCCTCGTCCTGAAGATAAAGCCGCTGAAGAAAATATTTTGGTTTATCGTACCATTGAGGATTTGGAAGCAATGACCAAATCGGGGGAAAATTCCAAAGTAGGCGTGGTTGTCGGTGGAGGATTACTGGGTTTAGAAGCCGCTAAAGCACTCAAAGACCTCGGTATGGAAACCCACGTAGTAGAATTTGCCCCACGCTTAATGGCCGTGCAGGTCTGTGACGGCGGTGGCGCAATACTTCGTACCAAAATCGAACAGTTGGGCGTAAAAGTACACACTGAAAAAAACACCAAAGAGATTGTTGAAGGAGAGACTACTCGCTACCGCATGAACTTTGCCGATGGCAGCAGCTTAGATACCGACATGATTTTGTTCTCTGCAGGTATTCGCCCACAAGATCAATTGGCTCGCGAAACCGGTTTAGAACTAGGTCCTCGCGGCGGCATTGTTATCAACAACCAATGTCAAACGTCTAACCCAGACATCTACGCCATTGGCGAATGTGCTTTATGGGAAGGTAAGATCTTTGGTCTAGTCGCGCCAGGTTACAGCATGGCTAAAGTTACCGTAGACCATATTGCTGGAGAGCAAACTAAAGAATTTGCTGGTGCCGATATGAGCACCAAGCTGAAATTAATGGGCGTAGATGTAGCAAGTATCGGCGATGCCCATGCCAATACCGAAGGCGCGCTAAGTTACAGTTTGAGCGACGAAGCCCGTCAAGTGTACAAAAAAGTCGTGACCAATGCCGCTGGAGACCGTCTGCTAGGTGCAGTGCTAGTGGGCGATGCCGATGATTACGGTAGCTGGTTACAACTATTCTTGAATGACATGGCGTTACCCGTCGCACCTGAGTATTTACTCGTGCCGTCTTCAGAAGAAGGCGCGAGCGCCGCCATTGGCGTAGATTCGCTGCCTGACAGCGCGCAAATCTGTTCTTGTTTTGATGTGACTAAAGGACAAATTTGCCAAGCCGTTCGCGACGGAGCCACCAGCATGGGTGACATCAAGGCTACCACTGGTGCCGCTACCGGCTGTGGGGGTTGTAGTGCCCTAGCCGTTCAAGTGATGAATGCTGAACTGGAAAACCTCGGTGTAGAAGTCAGCAACGATATTTGTGAACACTTTGCCTATTCGCGTGCCGAACTCGCCGACATTGTTCGAGTGAAGAAAATAAAAACCTTTTCGCAGTTGCTTGCAGAACACGGCAGTGGCCACGGTTGTGAAATCTGTAAACCCGCTATTGGTTCTATTTTAGCTACCTTCTGGAATGATTACGTTCTTAAAGATGAACATATTAGCCTACAAGACACCAACGATATCTTTCTAGGCAACATGCAAAAAGATGGTACTTATTCGGTAGTACCCCGCATTGCGGGCGGCGAAATTACCCCCGATAAACTGATTGTATTGGGCGAAGTCGCTAAAGAATTCGATCTTTACACCAAGATTACCGGCGGCCAACGGGTAGACTTATTTGGCGCACAGTTACACGAACTGCCAAAGATTTGGGGCAAGTTGATTGATGCCGGTTTTGAAACGGGTCACGCTTATGGCAAGTCTTTGCGTACGGTTAAATCCTGTGTGGGTTCAACATGGTGTCGTTTCGGCGTGCAAGACAGTGTAGGCATGGCCATTTTACTAGAGAATCGCTACAAGGGGCTAAGAGCCCCGCACAAAATTAAGTTTGGTGTGTCAGGGTGTACTCGTGAGTGCGCAGAAGCACAAAGCAAAGATATCGGTGTTATTGCAACAGAGGGCGGTTGGGGTCTGTATGTTTGTGGTAACGGCGGTATGCGCCCTCGACATGCCGACTTATTCGCTACCGACTTAGATGACGTAATGCTAATGCGCTACATCGACCGCGTATTAATGTTCTACGTTCGAACAGCCGACCGTTTGCAGCGCACCTCAGTATGGCTAGAGAATCTTGAAGGCGGTTTAGATTACCTAAAAGAAGTGGTTATCGACGACAAGCTAAACATTTGTGAAGAGCTAGAAGCCAACATGAACCATGTTGTTGAGAGCTACCAATGTGAGTGGAAATCGACCATTGGTGACGAGAAGAAACTGCAGCGTTTTAGTCAATTTATCAATGCTGATGAGCCAGACAATAACTTGCAATATGTGCGAGAGCGAGGCCAACGTCGCCCTGCGACTGAAGAAGAACGTATTCAAACCATCGAAATTGTAGAAGCGCCATAACTAGGAGAGTGATGATGAGTGAATTAGCTACTAAAACTTGGACCGAAGTTTGCCGCAAATCGCAACTTAGCCCAGGAACCGGTGTGTGTGCCCTCGTTAATGGTAAACAAGTCGCCATTTTTTGGGAGGGCTTAACGGACCAAATATTTGCCTTAAGCAACTACTGCCCCTTTGGCAAAGTGAATATGCTGTCACGCGGACTGATCGGTGACTATAAAGGTGAGTTGATGGTGGCGTCGCCACTTTACAAACAACGCTTTAGCCTTAAGACTGGTCAATGTTTAGATGACGAAACCGTGTCTATCCCTACCTACCCAATAAAAATTGAAGGCGATGCGATAAAAATCGCCGCTTAATCTAAAAGCAAAATAAAAATATAACCCATAGCCACGTTGAGCAATCAACGTGGCAGGGAACGCTTTAACTTTTTTAGAGACATTATAATGAGTGTAGAACGCTTTAACCTATTCGCTTTTAGCGGAAAAATGAAGATCCTCCATATGAGCTGGATGGCCTTTTTCATTACCTTCTTAGTATGGTTTAACCATGCCCCATTAATGGCCAGTATTGCAGCAAGCCTTGGGTTAACATCTAGCCAAATTAAAACCTTATTAATTTTAAACGTAGCCTTAACGATTCCAGCACGGATCGTTATTGGTATGTTTACCGACCGCTTTGGACCTCGAATTACCTACTCGACCTTATTGGCGGTATGTTCCATTCCTTGTTTCATGTTTGCCTTAGCCGACAGCTTTGAGCAAGCGGCCATTGCACGCTTTTTGTTGGGCTTTATTGGTGCGGGTTTTGTGGTGGGCATCCGCATGGTCTCTGAATGGTTCCCCGCTAAAGAACTAGGCACCGCCGAAGGTATTTATGGCGGCTGGGGTAACTTTGGTAGTGCGGCCGCAGCCATGTTATTGCCCACACTAGCGGTGCTATTTGGTGGTGATGATGGCTGGCGTTATGCGGTTGGCTTAACCGGCTTAATCAGTTTGTTATTCAGTGTCGTGTTTTTCAAAAATGTCAGTGATACCCCTAAAGGTTCTACCTACTTCAAACCCAAAAATGTTGGCGCGATGGAAGTCACCACCAAGGCTGACTTTGTATTGCTATTGGTAATGAAGGTACCGATGTACGCCACCCTTGCGTTACTCGCCTGGAAGCTCTCTCCAGCCGGTGTAAGTATGTTAAGCCAAGAAGTAGTGTTTAGCTGCTATGCAGGTTTAGTTGCTTTGTATGCCTTAGATTTTTGGAAAACGTATCAAGTAAACAAGACCATCTTTGTTAAAGCAGTGCCGAAGATTGAGCAATACAAATTCAAGCAAGTGGCGGTACTTAACGTACTGTACTTCGCGACCTTTGGCTCTGAATTAGCGGTAGTGTCAATGCTGCCATTGTTCTTTAGCGATGTATTTGAACTAGACATGGTTTACGCAGGATTATTAGCCTCAGCCTATGCTTTCATGAACTTAGCATCTCGCCCAGGTGGCGGTTGGATATCTGACCGAGTGGGCCGTAAGAAAACCTTATTAGTACTCACCGCGGGGTTAGCGCTTGGCTACTTTGGCATGGGCCAAATTGACGGTACTTGGCCACTGTTTTTAGCGGTAGCTATGGCAATGGCGTGTTCATTCTTTGTTCAAGCAGGTGAAGGCGCTGTATTTGCCGCTGTCCCTTTAATTAAGCGCCGTTTAACTGGCCAAATTGCCGGCATGACAGGGGCTTATGGTAACGTGGGGGCAGTATTTTACCTAACCGTACTAAGCTTGGTTGACTATCAAACCTTTTTCTACGTTATTGGCGCAACCGCAGTACTCGGCTTTTTTGCCTTACTGCTCCTGGAAGAACCTAAAGGCACCATTGCTGAAGTAGGCCCTGATGGTGAAGTCACGCTCATCAACGTAAGCTAACCTAGCCCCGTAAAGCGGCGTGCGCCACAATTGGCCACGCCGTTACTCAAGGAAGCGAAGCGAGTGCAACAAGAACAACAAACAGCGGGGGTATTACCCGCCAGCAGCAACCGAGTTAGTAACAGCGAAAAAGCAAACGCCACTGTGGCTAGCAACAAGTTAGAGGCGTCCTTTGGGGGCGCCTCTATCTCAGGACCTAAACCGGAGAACCAAGACGCTTGTGTAGCCAAAATCCCAGAACCCTGGACCCGTTACTATAAAGGGGTTGTCGCTATTTTAGCCGATGGCCTTAGTAGCGCTGAAAATGCCAAAGTGGCAGCGCAAATCTCGGTCACGCAGTTTGTTGAAGACTACTACGCCACCCCCGAGAGCTGGTCGGTGAATAAATCGACTGCGCAAGTTGCCAAATCTCTTAACAACTGGCTGTTTCAACAAGGCAAGCAAACCGGTTCTTACGCTTGCACCCTATCTACCTTGATCATCAAATCCCGCGTTGCGCACTTATTTCATGTAGGTGACAGTCGAATATATCGCCTCCGTGGCGGCCAGCTGCGCCAGTTAACTCGCGACCATGTGCAAATTCGCGGCAAACAAAAAAACCACTTAACCCGTGCTCTGGGCGTCGACTCTAACCTTGAATTAGATTACTCCACCCACGCAGTCGAAACCGGCGATCTATTCATGCTCACCAGTGATGGCGTGCATGACGCGTTAAGCGAGCAGCAGCTCATACAGTTACTGCAACTTGAGTTTAAAGGCTTAGAAGAACACGCCAACGCCATTGTTAATGCCGCTGAATTAGCCGGCAGTGATGACAACATTAGCGCCATGTTAGTGAGCGTAGACAATGTACCAAGCGCCGAGCTAGACGAAAGTCGCGCCCAATTATTGCATTTACCTATTCCACCCGTGATGACAATAGGTAATAAGATCGACCAATATCGAATCAGTGAAATACTGCATACTAGCCCGCGTAGCCACGTTTACTTAGTAGAAGAGCTCAACCAACAGGGTGACAACAGCGGTACCGTACGAATACTTAAAGCGCCCGACCGCAGCATGACTGATGATAACGAATACTTCGCGGGTTTCGCACGAGAAGAATGGGTAGGTAGAGTGGTGAGTAACCCACATATTATGCGCACCTTTGAGCCCGCAGGCACTCGTCGTTTTCGCTACTTAATCGCTGAATACGTGCCAGGAATAACCCTACGCCAGTGGATGGACCAACATCCTCACCCGCCAATTCAGCAAGTCGTTCGAATGCTAGAAAAACTGGCTAAAGCACTTCGAGCACTGCGCCGCTACGAAATGGTGCACCGTGATTTAAAGCCTGAAAACATCATTGTGACTGCCAACGAGCAACTCAAGCTGGTCGACTTTGGCACTGTGCAATCGGCTGAGCAATTAGAACAAAATGAAAAAAACACTAGCCCAGTAGGCTCGGTGCAATACATAGCCCCTGAGTACTTAGTAGGAGAGACAGGAAAACACCGCAGTGACATTTTCTCTTTTGCGGTGATTGCTTACGAAATGCTCAGCGGTAAACTCCCCTATAAACCAGCCCGAAGAGAGCAAGTGGCACAGCGACATTACGCAGATTGGCACTACCAAAACATTCAGCACTATCGCAACGATATGCCTGATTGGCTAGACGCAGCGCTAGAACAGGGTTGTAAGCCAAAACCTCACCAGCGCTACCAAAGCCTGTCCGAGTTTATTCATGATCTACAGCATGCCAACCCAACATTGCGCGCTAGCTATACGGCTAAACCACTAATTGAGAGAAACCCCGTTCGGTTTTGGCAATCGACCACCCTGATATTACTGGTAGTTGTCATTTGGCAATGGGCCAGCCAACTTAGTTAAGTTTCATTAGCCAAAAGTAAATTTTAATAAACGCCGCTGATTAATCAGGTGCTACCATAGCGAAATTCTTGCTAGTTAGTGGTCAGCATGCCTTCCAATACTCAAAGTAAAACCCTACAGAAAGGCCTTTTTGGCATGGCATTGCCCATTTTTGGCGAGTTTATGCTGAATATGTCAGTGCCGGTGTTCGATGCATTATTCCTCAGCCAAGTGTCAGACCAAGCCGCGGCCTCAGTGGGTGCTGTTATGCCGTGGTTCTCTATGGCGATTGTGTTTTTCTCAGCCACAGGAATCGCTGGCGCTAGCCTTGCCTCGCAATATATGGGTAAACAAAACTATCCCCGCGCCAACTTAATGCTGGCAGGCTTAGTGATTCTAGGTGTGTTAGCTGGGCTACTCTGCGGCACCTTCTTTGTGACTCAGGCTAATAATATCGGCCAATGGATGAGTTTACCCAATGGCATGAGTGACTTAGCCGCCGAATACTTAGTATTGGCCGGTGCCGGTATTGGCTTTATGGGTTTAAGAATGACCCTCGCCAATATTTGCAACGCCTATGGGCGCTCTTATTGGAACACTATTTCAGCAGCACTCATGCTAATCACCAACATCTTAGGAAATGGCATATTAGTTTTAGGCTGGTTTGGCGCTTCACCTATGGGCGTAACGGGTGTGGCTTTAGCCAGCTTGATAGCCTGGGCCTTGAGTTTAAGCTTTAGCTTAGTGGTTGTGCTGTTCTTGATTAAAGTGAAACTGCCTTTAGCTGACGCGCTAATGCAGCCAAGCAAAAGCTTAAAGCCAATTCTGAAAATCGCCGTTCCGTCTGCGCTAGAACCATTTTCTTACCAAAGCTTTGTGATGGTGATGAACTTGATGATTGTGCAATTAGGTGAAACCTCGATTACCGTGCGCATATATGCGCTAAACATCTACGTTTATTGCACCATGATGTTAGTTGCACTTGGTATCGCCAATACCATGTTAGTCACACAATTGGCAGGTGCAGGACACTTTGATCGCTGCCACCAGCAAATGCGCCAAGGCTTACGCTGGGGGTTAATTGCGGTCGCCATTGTTGCCAGCTTGATTTTTATATTTCATCAACCCTTATTAGGAATATTTACCAATAACCCCGAGGTACTCGCTCTGGGTCTAGTCGTTTGCCTGATTCATAGTATTAATGAGCCCTTTCGAGCGATAAACATTATCAGCGGCAACGTATTACGCGGTTGTGGTGACGCAGTATTTGTTACAGGCAACGCAATTGCAGTCACTTGGCTATTTTCGGTGCCTTTAGCCTATGTCATGGGCGTACATTTTGGCTTTGGTTTGTACGCCATTTTACTCGCAGGGGTAGTGGATGAATGCTTACGCAGCCAGATAAATTGGCGCCGCTGGAAGAGTGACAAATGGAAGCGAAAGCTCGCACCCGATTAAGCAATCGCTAGCTAGCTCGGCTCTATCTCTTTTATATGTTGGTGAACCGAAAACCAAGAGGCAACGAGGCCAAGCAAGGTTGAAAATAGCATCAATGCGCCAAATTCGTTGGCGGATAGGCCCGCTAAATAGATGTCTTGTTGGTAGAGCACGCCGATTTGTTGCAAGGCGTATTCAGTCCAAATTAACAATACATTACCCAGTACCCAAGCTAACAAACCACCAATTAAGCCAAACCAAAAACCGGTATATAAAAAAGGGCGTTGAATAAACGAATCGGTAGCACCCACCAATTTCATCACTTCAATTTCGCTTCGGCGGTTCAAAATATTGAGCCGCAAGGTATTGCTAACAATTAAGGCAACCGCACTTAACAGCAATAAGATGAGTAGCCACGCCGACTGCTGCAACATGCTAACGATAGTATCTAAGCGCTGTAGCCACTCAATATCCAGACGCCCTTCATCTACCAAATTATGTTTTTGTAAGCTATCAAGCAGGTTTTTGGCAGCACTAGCACTACTAAATTCTTGGCTAGGTAATACCAGTAAAACATCAGGAAGAGGGTTTTCAGGCAGCAAGGCCAGCACATCCTCAAAACCACTGTTCTCTTGAAATTCTAATAAACCTTGCTGTTTACTTATTAACTCGACTCGGGCTACTTGCTCCATATCTGCAATATTTTGCTGTAACAAGTCTCGCTGTTTTGGCTTGATATCTTGTGTTAGAAATAAGCTAATTTGAGCGTCACTTTGCCAGTAGCTCGTCAACTGCTGGATATTTTTAGTCGCCAGATAAAAGCTGGCAGGTAAGGCTAAACAAACACCAATCACCGCTAAGGTTAGTAAAGAGCTAGCAGGTGTACGCCACAACTCGCCTAAACTGGCGATACACTGCTGCAAATGCCTAACCCAAAACATCACAAAGCGCATTGGTAGGGCAACTTTAACTTGAGGTTTTGCGCCCATCATTGCGTAAACTCCGTACTTTGAGTGGTAGGGTTAAGCAACTGACCGTTCTTCAACACCAAGCGTTGATAATGCAATTTGGCAATTAAACTAAGATCGTGACTAGCAATTAACACCGCCACCCCTACTCGGTTAAACTCTTCAAACAAACGAAATATTTCTAAGGAAAGCGCTGGATCAAGGTTACCGGTGGGTTCATCGGCAATTAATATCGCGGGTTTATTCACTACTGCTCGGGCAATGCCTACACGTTGCTGTTCACCACCGGATAACATTACCGGTGTGCAGTGGGCTTTATCTAATAAACCCACTTTATCTAAGGCCGCTGCCACACGGCGCTTAATATTGCTCATGCCGTAACCCTCGATCACTAAGGGCAATGCAACGTTGTCAAATACGGTGCGATCCATCAGCAATTTGTGGTCTTGAAATATCACCCCCATTTGCCGGCGCAAGTAAGGGATTTTGCGATGAGACAAGCGACTAATATCGTCGCCATTAACCCATACCTGGCCATCGCTAGGACGCTCCATGGCAGTGATCAATTTGAGCAAGGTACTTTTTCCAGCCCCTGAATGGCCAGTTAAAAAGGCCATTTGACCTTGCTCAAGATGAAAGGACACCTTTTGCAAAGCCCGTTGACTACCGGGGTAAATTTTACTCACTTGCTCAAAACGGATCATATAAAGACTTTTCCTTACTGATTAAGCAGCCTTCGACCTATGCTTACTCGCTCTCTTCGCGACTAAATAGAGCATCAACAAAGGGTTGTGCTTCAAACTCTCGTAAATCATCGATCCCTTCGCCAACCCCAATATAGCGGATAGGTAAAGAGAACTTATCAGCCAAAGCAAAAATAACCCCGCCTTTAGCCGTGCCGTCAAGCTTGGTTAAGGTTAACCCGCTTAAACCAACGGCTTGGTTAAATAAGTTGGCTTGGCTAATGGCGTTTTGCCCAGTGCTAGCATCAATAGTTAGCATGATCTCATGAGGCGCTGCATCGTCGAGCTTTTTCATCACCCGAACAATTTTTTTCAACTCTTCCATCAAATGCGCTTTATTTTGCAATCGACCAGCAGTATCGGCAATCAATACATCTACGTTTCGTGACTTAGCTGCTTGAAATGCATCGAAAATTACCGATGCGCTGTCAGCCCCAGTGTGTTGGGCTATCACAGGAATTTTATTACGCTCACCCCAAACTTGTAATTGTTCAACTGCGGCCGCCCTAAAGGTATCGCCGGCAGCCAACATCACTGATTTACCTTGGCTTTGATATTGTTTAGCCAATTTGCCAATGGTGGTTGTTTTACCCACACCATTAACTCCCACCATCAAAATAACAAACGGGCCTTCGCTACTGTCTAAATCAATCGGCGCTTCAACCGTTTTGAGCATTTCTGTCATGTCTAGTTTCAACTGGTCGTAGAGCGTTTCGGCTTCTTGTAACTGACTGCGTTTTACATGCCCAGTGAGCTGTTCAATGATTTTTAGGGTGGTATCTACGCCTACGTCTGCGACCAGTAACTGTTCTTCCAGTTCTTCAAACAGCTCGTCATCGATCTTTCGACCTTTAAACAACGAGAAAAAGCCCCAGCCAAAGTTTTTACGGGTACGTTTTAGACCCGCTTTTAAGCGAGCAAACAAGCCCATTTTTTTAACTGGCTCGGCAGCTTCAGAGATTGATGAGTTTGCTTCAAGGGCGGCATCACGCTCGGCTTGAGCTTCTCGCTCAGCTTGCGCTTCACGCTCGGCTTGGGCTTCTCGCTCAGCTTGCGCTTCTCGCTCAGCTTGGGCTTCTCGCTCAGCTTGGGCTTCTCGCTCAGCTTGGGCTTCTCGCTCAGCTTGGGCTTCTCGCTCAGCTTGGGCTTCTCGCTCAGCTTGGGCTTCTCGCTCAGCTTGGGCTTCTCGCTCAGCTTGGGCTTCTCGCTCAGCTTGGCTTCTCGCTCAGCTTGGGCTTCTCGCTCAGCTTGGGCTTCTCGCTCAGCTTGGGCTTCTCGCTCAGCTTGGGCTTCACGCTCGGCTTGGGCTTCTCGCTCAGCTTGGGCTTCTCGCTCAGCTTGGGCTTCTCGCTCAGCTTGGGCTTCTCGCTCAGCTTGGGCTTCTCGCTCAGCTTGGGCTTCACGCTCAGCTTGGGCTTGCTGTTCTGCTAACTGATGCTCTTCTGCGGGAGATGCTGTTGTTTGTTGCTCGTCGTCTTTTTTTCGGCCAAACCAAGAAAATAGGCCTTTCTTTTTTGCCATTACTGCAAAACCTTTTTTACCAGTAAACGAAGTTGGCTGTTACAATGCCAACGTCCAGTCAATATTGATCGGATTTTATCACAGTTTCTCAATGGTCTAAGTAAATGGCACGGCTTTCCTCAAGAAAACATTCAAATCAAAGCAACAAATCAAGCAACGGCAGTGGCCAAGTGCGAATAATCGCAGGCCAATGGCGAGGTCGTAAACTTAAAGTACTGAATAGCGAAGGTTTACGCCCCACAACCGATCGCGTAAAAGAAACCGTATTTAATTGGCTAAGCCCCTACTTACACAATAGCCATTGCTTGGATTTGTTTGCAGGCAGCGGCAGTCTCGGTTTTGAAGCCTTATCGCGCTTTGCCAGTTTTACCACTTTTATTGAAAAAGATGCTCTGGCAACTAAACAGTTAAAAGCCAATTTACAACTACTCAATGTGTCGAGCGAGCAAGCTAACTTAGTCAATACAGACGCCTTACAATGGCTTAAACAACGACCAAGCGAAGCTTATGATATCGTGTTTATTGATCCACCATTTCGCTGTGATTTACTGATCCCCAGCTGCGATTTGCTCAATCAGCGTGGCTGGTTAAAGCCTGATGCTTTAGTTTATATTGAGTTTGAAAACGAAGCCCTTGAACCACAATTCCCCGCTAATTGGACCTGTATAAAAAGCAAACAAGCAGGTCAAGTTAGTTATCGTCTATTCCAATCAAGTTAAGAGCACCGCACTATGTTTATCACTATAGGTAAAATTTTCATGGTATTAATGTGGCTTGCCATGCTAGTTAGCCCAGTTATTTTCTTGCCACCTTATAACTGGATCCTGCCTTTAGTCGGCATGTTTTTATTGTTGTTACATGGCGTACAGCTGTTAGCGATTCGCGGTACACTGATGGAGGCTGGGGTATTAAAAAAAGGCGACAATTTGCAAATATTGCTATTTGGTTTTTTTGCCATGTGGCAAATACATAAACGTATGACAGGAAAGTCCTCTTGAAGTTAGGTCAACTGTTCTTAGCCAGTTGTTGCTTCATCAGCTTACCGAGTATGGCGATGAGTGTTACAGTGCTTGACGATGCCAAACATCAACGCAGCGGCGCTTGGACCCAAGTGTTACCTTATGCATTTTACACCGAAAACTTAGAATGGGGAGTGGGTGTAGGAGTGGGTGCCGCGGGACATATCCAAGAAAGCTCAAGCCTCGTTGCTACCGCAATGGTCACCAGCAACAACAGCTGGATGGGCTTTCTGTACAGTGGCGACTACCAACTTCCCTTTGCCAACAGAATATTTTTTGATACTACTTTGTACCAAACCAATTTCACCCGCGACCCACAATATATAAACGGTAACGACGACTATGTCGGTGAGCATGCGGGTAGTAATGATTCCAGCCAAAACAACCGCGTATATACCCACTCTAAAGGTCAAGAGTACCGTTTTAGATTTCGCTATTTGTTGCCTTTAGGCCATGGGAAAGATTCACCCGTACACACCTTTAAAATACGCCGCGGTGAAGTAGTATCAGGGTATGAAGCGGGTGCAAAAGAGTGGAACCCGCTCACTAGTGGACGCACGATTATCCAGCTAGAGCCCTATTATTGGAAGCAAGATGTAGGTGAATACAATCAACTGCAAGACGCCAATACCTCGGCAGGTTTAACCCTAGAGTTAGAGTATGACAATCGTAACTTTCACCAAAACCCCACCGCAGGCAGTCGCCAACGTTTGAACATCACTCGTGATTGGGGAGGAGCAGAGCGTGCCTCTTGGACCACCTGGGAATTTTCAGCCTCCAAATATATTCGCCTTCCACAAGCCTCTTGGGCGCAAAGCCAAGTATTGGCATTTGGCATGGCGACCTCAGATACACCAACTTGGAACCACAGCTCTTTTAATAATGGTGAGCAACAATACCATCGTCCGGCGTGGTTTGCAGGCTCCCGCTTGGGCGGAATGGACCGGCTCAAAGGTTATGAAACAGCCCGATATCACGACCGCTCGATGATTTATTATTCGGCCGAGTACCGCTTTACCCCCAATTGGAATCCACTTCCCAAAGTCCCTATTGTTAACTGGTTCAACGTACCTGCTTGGTACTGGGTGGCATTTGCGGAAATAGGCCGAGTGGCCGATGAATACAACCTAGCAACACTGCACAGCGATATGAAATACAGTGTTGGAGGCAGTATAAGAGTGATGATGGAAGGCATAGTATTACGGGGCGACTTCGCTACCAGTGGCGACGACAGCGTGTTCCGCCTTGGCATTAACCACCCCTATTAATGATGTTTACTTGGTCAATGTGATTGCGAATTATAAGGATTGCCAATAATCTGCAATACCATCGAGAAACATTTGCACTGCCAGCATAATCAGTAACATGCCCATTAAACGCTCCATGGCTTTTAAACCTTTCTCACCCAGCAGTTTTAAAAGCACCCCGCTAAATAAGAAGATCACCACACTAATGCCCCAAGCAATTAGTAGCGCCAAAGACCAATCTAGCATTCGGCTGCTATCTTGGTTGGCTAACAGCATTAATGAGGCTAACACCGATGGACCAGCAATCATTGGAATAGCCATAGGTACTAAAAAAGGCTCTTCACCGGCGGCTAAGCCTGCCACTCCACCCGGCTGAGGAAAAATCATTTTTAATGCTATCAAAAATAAGATAACACCGCCGGCAATGCTCACCGCTTCTTGGCGTAAGTTTAAAAAGCCAAGAATTTGCTCACCGGCAAACAAAAAAGCAAACATAACACTTAAAGCAAACACTAACTCTCGCAGTAAAACGATTCGTCTGCGTTTAGGATCGAGGTGTTTTATCATGCTGAGAAACACCGGCATGTTTCCTAGCGGATCCATAATCAAAAACAACATCACCGCTGCTGACAACATATCCATTGGCTAATACTCTAATTAACGATAACTTTATCTGAGGTATAAAAAAGAGCCAGAGCATAACACCCTGACTCCTCTCAAGCTTAGCTTTATTTACGGTGTAAAGACGACTTTAACCGCATCGGTGACATCCGCTTCGTCTACGTAAGCAATCGCGTCTGCATTACCTGCCACTTCTGATACCGCAACCGAGGCCGAGGCCGCCGTTTTTGGCGGTTTGGCTTTACCGGTAAAGATCAACTTAGACCAATAGGCTTGTAGCTGTGCTTCACTTTTACCGGTCGCTACGTCATGAAAAGCAACCCGTAAAGGATCACCTTCATTATATTCGATAACGACCGGAGCTTTACCATTAGGCAATTTTTTCAATTTACCTAAAAACAGTTTTTTCACTTCAGCTTTTGATAAAGCATCAGGGCCTGCAGGGTTAGCAATCACTACCGGAGCAGCCAAGCAACTAAGACTAAATGCGCTCAAACAAAGAGCCAATAATAAGTTTTTCATGACTCCCTCCTAAAATACGCCGTCAAATACAATGCTGTAAACCATAGTGTCATCAGGTGTTTCTTGACCCGCCAAGGCCCCTGCAACTTTGCTCGCTAACAAACCGTTAGTATCGCCAAAGCCGTTCACATAAGTCGCATCAAATTTAACCGCTAAGTTAGATAACAAATCGTAACGTAGGCCTAAAGAATAAGAACTGCGCTTACCATTATAAAACATAGAAGTAGGAGCTAAGGTTGGCGCACCACTGGCGCAATCGGCTAAACAAACAAACTGGCCATCACGCTCATCGTCATCTTGAGTCTTCATTCCAGCAACCGTGCCATAAGGCATCGCTTTACCAAAACGGTACCCTAAAGTTAGATAGCCAGAATCCACATCTGAGTACTGACCTTCTACCGTGGCGCGAGTCACTTCAGATACGACTAATAAGCTACCGTTGTCGTAGCTAAAACCAGCACCTAAGAAATCAGACTTGTTCTTTTCGCTAATGACTTGAGCATCAGGCTGATTGCTTGACGACACAGTAATTTTGGTTTGACCATAAACTGCACGAACAGTGAAGTCATCTACAACCCAAGTTAAATTAGCCCCTAGAATATCATCGTAGTTGGTGCCGCCCTCTTCTGATTGCCCCCAAAAACCTTGCAAGGTTAAGGTGGAATTATCAAACTCGAAGTCGTAACTACCATCTACCCCAACAAAAGAGTTAAACGGTACAAAGCTATATACTTCTTCTGGTGGGCGTGCCCAAGGTTGGGCATAGCCTACTTCTAGGTAATCTGAGTACATATACATGGGTAAGCGAAGTTTACCGCCGCGCACTGTGATGTAATTGTCAAAAGTGTGTTTTAGGTAGGCCCATTCTACCTCTGGGCTAAAATCATCTTCACCACGAGCCACCAACTGAACGGTTACACTGGTACTGTCAGCTAAGGCAAAATCACCTTGTAAACCAACCAAAGTAAGATTATTGAAATCATATTCATCAGATGAGCCAGCATAACCCAAGTTATTATTAGACTGGTTAATGCCGACACTGTAGAAACCATTAAAACTGATTCTATCCCAAGCATTATCTTGATTCTGTTGACGTAATACTTGCACTTCTTGCTCGAGTTGTTCCACTCGTTTGTCTAGTGCTTCATTTGCCATTACTGCGCTACTCAATATGCAAATTGGCAACGCTTGCCACGCCCTTAAATCCATGGGGCTCTCCTTTCTATTATTGTTTTTATTACACTTTAAACTGACTAATAACTTCACTTAAACGTTGAGTTACTTGTCGTACATCTTCGCTGACCTTGTCTATTTCACTAGAACTTTGCGCCACCGCGATAGATATCTGTTGAATGTCGTTAACACTGCCGTGAATTAAGTCGGAGGTTTGGGTTTGCTGCTCTGTGGCTGCCGCTATCTGTTCATTTACCGCATGAATAGACTCAACCTTGCCAGTGATATCTAACAAGGACTTTCCTGCCTGAGCCGATTGCTCAACACTTAAGCCTGCTTGTTCAATCCCTCGATTCATGGCTTCTACCGCCGAACCGGACCCCTTTTGAAGCTCTTCCAATACCTGTTGAATTTCTTGTGTTGAATCTTGAGTGCGTGATGCAAGTGTACGCACTTCATCGGCAACCACCGCAAAACCACGGCCTTGCTCGCCGGCCCTCGCCGCCTCAATGGCCGCATTCAAGGCAAGTAAATTTGTTTGCTCAGCAATACCGCGAATCGCATCTAAAATAACACCAACGTTACTGGTATAAGACTCAAGCTGGTTTATCGCCTTAGAGGTATTATTCACTTCTTCAGCTAAATCGTTAATCACAGAGATGGTATTTTCTACCACCTGACTGCCTTCTTGTGCGGTACTATTCGCCGAAGAGGCTTCTTCAGAAGCTTGTGAGGCAAAATCGGCAATATGATGAACACTGCTTGTCATCTCCTGAATTGCTGAACTCACCGCTTCAACAGAGTGATTTTGAGACTCAATGCTTGAAGCGGTGTGTTTACTGGTCTCCATTAAGCGTGTAGATACGTCTTGAAGGGCCTGAACCGTTTCAGTGGTGGTCGCTATGCTGATCTGCATTTTGCCGATAAACTGATTAAACCAATGTACCAAGGTGGCGATTTCATCTTTTCCGTCGTAATCCACTCTTACGGTTAGATCACCTTCACCCTCGGCGATTTCTCGCAACGAAGAGGTCACCTGAGCAATCGAATTGACAATGCTACGGGTGGTCATAATGCTAACAAAAATCACCACAACAATGGTTGCCACACCCAGCATGATACCGGTAGTAACAGCAGATTTTGAGCTACTAATCGTTGAGTCGATAGTTTGATTAAATGCCTGCTCGGTATTCGCGCGTAGGGTAGCAATACCGTCAGTAAGCTCTTGGAGAATGGCAGCAGAACGCTCAGCTTGAGCCGGCAAAGTGGAAAAATCGGCGCTTCCGTCAACTAAACTCAAAGCAATAGAACGGGCTTGCCCATAGTAACTATCCAATAAGTTTTTCAGTTGCTGAACATCTTGTTGAGCACTGGGTAGAATTTGGAGCAACTGATTCAGTTTATCGCTAAGCAACTGCCGCTGCAGATCGGCACTTTCCAATGACTCTTCTTCACCGGTTGTCACCGCAGTTTGTAATAACTGGTCTATGTTATATAGGGTGTTTTGGGCTACGGTTGCTGTATCTAACGCGGGAAAAAACTGGTCTCTAATTTGCTCAATGCTGAATTGACTCTGCTGCTGAACGAGAATGTTATTGATAAGATAGAGTGCAAAACCTACTACCGCAATTGTCGCCAAAATCCCGATCTTATGGCTTATTTTTAGACGCCTTGCCAAATCCATTAATACCACTCCATGTGATTACAAATATCGATATCTTAGTTATCGTCACTATTACGCAAATGTTTAACGGTTAGATAAATTATTGCTAAATAAACAACTTAACAATTAAAACATACGTTTGACTATTATCAGAAACGTTAATTAGATTAAGCGTTCGCATGGCTAGCAAGCGTTTACGCTGAGCTTAAATTCAATTGTAGACGTTTAAACTGAGGGGATGAAAGAAATGTTAAGCAAGCGTTAACTAAACACCATAAAGCGTGATCGACAGCAAGTGGGGGCAATGACAGTTATAGGGATAGAATGGGGCTGACAAAGCAGCCCTTGTGAGCGAAGACGCTCTATTTATGAGAACAAATTTTTGATTCGCAGGTATTGAAGCCCTGATTAGCTTCAACAAATTTTCCGCGTTCCGCGAGGAATACAATAAGCTCCTGTGCGTTCATACCTTTCTTGCTGCAAGTATGGTATTCGCTTTGCTCACCAAAAGTCTGTTTCATTAGCTTTTCTAGCGATGCCGAGCTAAAACTACCACCTTTCTCCAACATCAATTGCATCACTTGATGCCCATGAATCGACTGACTCATTGTAACCTCCATAAAAAAACGGCGTTCACTTTAACAGTGTCACGCCGTTGATTACTTGCGGTAGAACAAAGCTATATAAGCTTCTCGATATTCTTAGATGCCAACTGCTGCTGGTAAGACTGAATGGAGCTTTGCAGCACCGCATCATTTTGCGCTTGCTGAGACGTCGATTGCGCATAATTTGTATCAAGAATACGTGAACGAGCGGCGCTTTGCGCTTCTATGGCCGCTTGAGTCGAGCGATAAGCAGATTCAGCTGCGTTACTCTGAGCCCCCAACTGCGCTTGACTTGAGTCGGTGGTTTGCTGTGCCCCTTGCAAGGCTGCTTGAGCCGCTGCAGGGTCAGACACATCCACGTTATCAACGCCTAACTCCGCAGCATTAGGAATGGCGGCAGTATTTGCATCGACTTGTGCTTGCAAAGCGGCAATATCATCGGAGTTATAAATTCCATTACCACTTTGAACCGCCAAGGCTTGATTTTGTTGTAGTAAATCAGTGGTGCCTTGCAATTGCGCCGACTCAATATTATTGATGCTAACTTGATTCTGATAAATATTAGCATAGGCTTCTTGTTCACTGATCCCGGTGGTTAGGCGGTTTGATATTTGCAAACCGGCAGGATCGTCCGCAGCAGAATTTATTTTCTTACCTGATGCGAGTTTTTCATCTTGCTCTTCTTGGCGCTTTTTAGCCTGTTCTAGATAGAAATCTGACGGCGCGACTGAGCTGGATACTTGACTGATTGGCATGAGTTATCCTCAACAAACGTTTACGAGTATAGCCATCCTAGCTGTATATAATTTAAGCATAACACTCATTAGCAAAAACTTCATCATCAAATAGCGCACTTAGTCGTCTCGTGATCGTGACACGCCCAGCAGTATTCAAAGCTACCGGGATTAGATTCCCCACAGTGTTTGCAAAACCACTCTTGTTGGCTGTCTTTTTCATAATCAATAACTGCTTGCTTAGCCCGCTCCCAATTGGTTAACGTCACCACAAGGGTGACTTGAAAACAGTCTACTGGCAACTCACCCACTGCAGCCATTGAAAACTCACCCTCTAAGCGACTTTCAATCCCTAGTTTTATCAACATGCCCTGAAGTAACTTCGCCTCCAGTAAATTAGACGCGCTGTAAAATGCAAACCATTGATCCATCGACCGTCATCCTTTGTAAAGCGAGTGAAGTATCTGCAACTATCTATTGATATAATACTAGACCACCATCTGTGGCAAAAAACTTTCAAATGATGCTAATTACCGCGCATATCAATTATTAAGTGTAAACTGGTGGTTCAACACGCAGCGTTATTCCCCCCCTTTTCTCACTGCTCGGTACTTTTCAGCTCACCCACCAACAAGCACCAATGTGAGACAGTTGCGCACCATTTTAATGCACCTCTATAAAAAACCATCAGTATATTCGCACCAAAACAATACAAAAATGTGTAAACCACACGTTATCAGTCAGTTAAAAGCCATAAAATGCATCAACTTAGTGCTTCTTTATGTAAAAAATTTAATACCAGGCCTAATAATTGCTTAATTTTGGCGCAAACCAATATTTGAAGAACTAATCAGGAGTAGATTTAATGGATAATATTAGTGCCGCTATCGACGTTCTGTCACAAAGCGCGAACACTTTATTCATTTTGCTAGGCGCTATAATGGTACTAGCAATGCATGCCGGCTTTGCCTTTTTAGAGGTAGGAACCGTTCGTCATAAAAACCAAGTTAATGCTTTAGTAAAAATCATCACTGATTTTGCATTCTCGGGCGTTGCTTATTTCCTTATTGGGTATTACCTCGCTTATGGTAATCATTTCTTTAATAGTGCCGAGGTATTAACCGAAGGTAATGGTTACGAGTTAGTTAAGTTCTTCTTCCTACTCACATTTGCCGCTGCCATCCCCGCTATTGTTTCAGGTGGTATCGCAGAGCGCGGTAAGTTTTATCCCTTCTTAGTGGCTTCATCTCTGATTGTTGGTTTGGTCTATCCTTTCTTCGAAGGCATTATTTGGAATGGAAACTTTGGCTTTCAAGCTTGGTTAGAAGCGCAGTTTGGCGCCGCTTTCCATGATTTTGCTGGTTCAGTGGTGGTTCATGCTATGGGGGGGTGGTTAGCCTTAGTCGCCATTAAAGTTCTTGGCGCACGTAAAGGCAGAAAACCTGGCGTAGCATTTGCGCCTTCAAATATTCCATTTTTGGCCTTAGGCGCGTGGGTTCTTACCGTAGGCTGGTTCGGCTTTAACGTTATGTCGGCACAAACCATGGACGGAATAAGCGGTTTAGTCGCCGTGAATACCTTAATGGCCATGGTTGGAGGCACTATTGTTGCTTTGCTGTTAGGTAAAAATGACCCAGGGTTTGTTCATAACGGTCCCTTAGCTGGCTTAGTCGCAGTATGTGCGGGTTCTGATTTAATGCACCCTATCGGCGCCTTAGTTACCGGTGGCGTTGCTGGTGCATTGTTTGTTTGGGTATTTACTTGGTTACAACAGCATTCACACTTAGATGATGTACTAGGTGTATGGCCGCTACATGGTTTATGTGGTGTATGGGGCGGTGTTGCTGCAGGTATCTTTGGCAGCCAAGCCTTAGGCGGATTAGGCGGCGTGTCACTAATCAGTCAAATCATTGGTAGCCTTGCCGGTATTATTGTTGCTTTGGTGGGTGGTTTTATTGTTTACACCTTAGTCGATAAAGTCGCCGGCTTAAGATTGTCTGAAGAAGATGAGTATCACGGCGCAGATTTGGCTATTCACAAAATTAGCGCGACTAACAAAGACCGCTAATCTGTCTCAAAGCCGCCCTAGTTAGCTAGGGCGGCTTCTCTTCATCCCCCTAAAGCTCAATGACATCAAGTTTGTAATCGATCTGCGCAAGGTATTGCTGTTCATTTTCTAGGTCGGCGCGCGTTAGCGGATTATTTTGCAACCACTGTTGATCCAACAACAAACTCATTTGTTGCCCAGCCGCTCTAAATTGCAGCTCGGGTAAGCCTTGGCGACGTTTACCACGATTAAAGATTACCGATAAGCGAAGCATCAAACAGGCTTTCAATAAATCAGTATTCTCCAGCGGAAAATGCTTAGCGGGGAAACTACGACGGTGGGCTAATACTAAAGCGGCCAGCTGCTGTTGTTCTATCCGCGAAAAACCGGCAAGGTCAACGTTCCCTACAATATATGCACCATGTTTGTGGTAATCGCTATGGGCCACATCTAAGCCCACTAAAAATAGCATTGAAGCCCACTTGAGTAACTGTGCGGTTTCTGTTTCATCAAGTTGCCAAGTTTCGGCAACCTGATTAAGCAGTAACTGGCAAGTATCATCGACACGCCCACTAAACTGAGAATCAACATGATAACGCTCTGACAAGCGCTGCACACTGGCAGGTCTAATATCGGTATGCTCTAAGCGGCCTTTAAGTTCATACAATAAGCCTTCGCGCAGCGCTGACTCGGCGGCATGCATCTTTTGGATGTGCAAATTTTTAAACAAAGAATGCAATACGATAACGCCACCTAAAAATACTGGCTGACGCTCTTCTGATAAACCTTTAAAAGGAAGGTTACACTCACCCGCTTCTAAGTAGCGTTCTATGATAGCGTCTAAACCAGCAAGCTCAATTTCAGCGGCACAAAATTTATTCTCTATGCACACTTTAGCCACCGCTTTTATGGTGCCGGAAGCTCCCAAACATTCGTTCCACGAATGATCAATAAAATCATCGACAACCGGTAACAACTCTTGAGAGCAATAAGTGCTGGCTTTCAACAAGCGATTTTTAGTCACGCGACCACTTTTGAAAAAACGTTTGGTAATCGAGACACAGCCCATGTCTAAGCTTTGTTTAAGCTTAATTTCCATGCCTTCGCCCAGTGTGACTTCGGTGCTACCTCCGCCAATATCTACCACCATACGAGGCCCATTGGTTGGAGCCATATAATGCGCCACGCCTAGGTAAATTAAGCGGGCCTCTTCTTCCCCAGAAATCACCTCGACCGGATGGCCTAAACGTTGCTCAGCGGCCTGTAAAAATACGTCCGCATCAATAATACTTCGCAAGGTTTTGGTGCCAACAACCCGAACACTGCCGGGTTTAAACTCGCGTAAGCGTTCACCAAAGCGCTCCAAACAAGCTTGAGCTCTATTCCACGCGGCAGCATCTAAACTGCCATCGTCTTGTAAGCCCCAACCTAAGCGAACCATTTCTTTCACTTTATCGCGAACTTTTAACTCGCCGTCTTCCCAATCAGCAATAATTAAATGAAAACTATTGCTTCCTAAATCAAGTGCCGCAAGTTGTTGAGTTTTGGGGCTCAACAAACGCGATAAATTGAACATAAACTAACCTCAGCGAAAAATTCGCAAAAGACTGAGCTAAAAGGCTCTCTAATTTACTTCAATATAAAGCGTTTTAACATAGTTTCGATGTCATTAACCTGTTGTTGTAAAGCTTCGCTAGACTGAGCCACTTTTTCAATTTGCTCAAAGTTATCTTCGGCAACCTCAGCAATGACGTTTACATTACGGGTTACTTCACTAGCGACATGATGTTGCTCTTGCGCGGCGACACTGATTTGGTCGGTCATTTCACGCATTTGTGTCATTTCACCGCGAATGGTCATAATGGATTCTCGCGATTTCTCTGCCAGCTCTTTTGACTGACTCATTTGCTCACGACTGGCCGCCATCGCATCAAAAACCTGACTAGACTCGCTTTGTAAGGTAGTAATCATGGTGCGAACTGATTCAGTGCTTTGAGTGGTTTGACTGGCTAAACTACGCACTTCATCTGCAACTACCGCAAAACCACGGCCTTGTTCACCGGCCCTTGCAGCTTCGATCGCTGCGTTTAAGGCAAGTAAATTGGTTTTATTGGCAATGCCGTCAATCACCTCAATAATAGAGCCAATTTGTTTGCTAGCGTCCGCCAGCTTATCAACTTGTCCCGATGTACTTTGTAAGGCGTCATCTAAACTATCGATCATCTCGATATTTTGGTTCATCACCCGCTGTCCCATATCGATATTGCTTTCAACCGACATCGATAACTCACGGCTGCTTTCAGTGTTAGAGGCCACTTCTTTAATGGCCGACTCCATTTCGGTAACCGCAGTGGCCACACTGCTTAATTCAGCGGTTTGTTTATCTAATTTGGTTTTAACAACACTTGACGCTTCACTATTTTTCTCTGAAACATCGCTCAGTTGCTGCGCTGCATGCTGGATTTGGCTAAACACTTCACGTGCTTGCTCAATCATTCGGTTAATCGCCGCCACCAATACGGCAAATTCGCCACTATACTGACCTTGCATCGTTTGGCTGTAATCACCTTCTGCCAGACGTAAGATTTGTCCTTGGGTATGCGCCAAAGGTTTACGGATTAAACTCGCTAGCCAATAAGCCACGGCAATAGCAAAAATAATCACCAATGGGACCACTATCGCGGTGATTGAGCGGGCATTAACTATCAGTGTTTGGCCTTGTTCACTAGCCTCAGCGCTTTGCTGGTTAGCTAAATTAACAATCTTTGTCACGATTTGGTCCAACTCAGTCAGTTGAATATTTATCTCACCGGTCAGCTGAGTGATACTAGCAATGGTTTGTTGGCTACTTACATAGCGTTCAACAATGCCAGTAGGATCGTTAACCTGACGATTAAATTCTGCAACTAGCTCACCAATCTGAGGGTCAGCCAATGCTTCAACCTCATCAATCAGTGAACTAAAATCGTCATTGAACACTTTATTGTTATATTGTATTTTCTTAACTAAATCAGTAACTTTTAATGGATCTCGAGTATTCACCATATTAGAAAGTAAAAACTCCATCAGTCCAAAACGCTCCATCACCAAGGTGAGAATGTCTTCGATGTAAGTATCATCGGCAGCGCTTGGTGCGGTCACTTTAGTCACGATGCGTTTTAAATCAGAAAGTCGAAACAAGAACTGACTAAGGTCATCGCGCACTTTTTGATCTTGCTGCAAGTAACTGGTTTGTAATGCTGCTAACTGCAGCCCTTGAGAGGTAAGGGTATTTTCTACCTGTTCTACTTCGCTTAAGTTCTGTGTTAAGCCTTGAATATTGTAAGCACTGGCATGTGAACTAAGCTCTTCAACTCTGCTATCTAATGATTGCAACGCCACTTCAGCTTGTCCCTTAATCACTTGTAAGCTGTCTAGATCTCCGGCATTTTGAACGCTCAATAACTGTATACCGGCGCGTAAAGCCTGGCTGCCCACCTCGTTGGCCAGCAGCTGCGTTTTTGCACTCTGCTCCGTTAAGGTTGAAAAACTAGTATTGACTTGCTGGGCTAACAGGAGAGCGCCTCCGCCTCCCATTGCGATCACTAAGGTGAGCACCGCAAACCCGATGTATAGCCGATGAACCACTGAGATTTGATTGATTTTATTTCCCAACATGCCTTGCTTCCTTTCCCAAAAGCTCGCGAATAAGCTCACTAGTAATCCTAGTAAGGTTTTTGTTGATTATCTTTTTTAGTATTTATTGTGCGAGTTCCCGCACACCAATAAGCCCTAAGCCATTATTAGATTTGGCTTTTCAACTCAATACTTGCGCGAATAAAAGCGTAATAAAAGATTAACCTGATGTTTATATAATTTTTTTCTAAAACATTATAGCAAGGTAAAAAACATGACGGCACGACTAATTTGCTGCTTAACGGCGCTGCTGTTAAGCAGCCCGCAAATATTAGCTAAACAAGTAATAAAACCCGCTGTATTGCCATATCAGGTGTTAGTAAACCTTGAAAATGGCACTGAAATACGGATCGGCGGTTATGGTTCAGCAATGACCGCTCACCCTACACTCCATGACCACTTCTACGCTCTCACCGACCGAGGCCCTAATGCCAAATATCAAGGCCCCGCTGGAAAAGGTAAAATATTCCCTGTGCCTGACTTCACGCCTCGCATTGGCCTATTTGCTTATCGCGATGATCAAGTTATTCAAGTAAAGCAGATTTTGCTTAAAGATCCACAAGGTCAGCCTATCTCGGGCCTGCCTAATCCTAAAGGTATGGGCGATACTGGCGAAGTGGCTTATGCCAGTGATAAGTCATTGCTCAAAGCCGACCCTTATGGTTTAGACAGTGAAGGTTTAGTCGCCCTAAGAGATGGCAGCTTTTGGGTCAGTGATGAATACGGACCACATCTTGTGCATTACAGCGCCGAAGGAATTGAATTAGAGCGCATCAACCCATTTGGTACGGGCACCGGTGGGCGTAAACTGCCTGCCGTATTCGCCTATCGGCGAGCTAATCGCGGCATGGAAGGCTTAGCCATTAGCCCTGATGAAACAACCTTGTTTGGCATAATGCAATCTACCTTGTACAACCCAAGTAAAGAAGCCATCACCAATCACCAACTCACGCGACTGGTTAGTTTTGATATTGAAAGTGGAAAAACAAGGCAGTTTTTGTATCAACAACAAGCGAATGGCTTATCCAATTCTGAGATAGTCGCGCTCACGCAAAACCAGTTTTTGGTCATCGAGCGTGATGGCGGGTTTGCCGGAGCACAAGGTAATAAACAAGCCAAATACAAGCGTATTTATCAAATAGATATCAGCCAAGCTACCGATGTAAGTGGAAATGTCAGTGCCAAACACGGATTGATGTTTGCAGGTAAAACATTAGAACAAATGAGCTGGCAAGCGCTATCTACGCACAAAATTAAACCCCTTGAGAAAACTCTGATTTACGACCTATTAGTTGATATGCCAAGACCCTATCCACACGATAAACTAGAAGGGCTATGGTTAAGAGCGAATAAGCAACTGGCGGTCCTTAACGATGACGATTTTGCCATAGCAGCCAAAGGCGAACAGGTCATCCAAAAAACACTTCCCGCAACCCAACGCACAGACCAAAACACTTTATATTTCATACCATTAAACTAGAATTTCAATATTGAAGGGTGAGCCGATTCTTGCCCTATAATATTGACCAAACTCTAGCTATATAACAAAATCACTCTGCAGTTTCCTATTTCACTTTATCAAATTGGCACAGCCCTCTACACTAAGGTGGTAGAAATAAGGAAATAGGCTAATTTGATATTTGTTGATGGACTCACATATTTTATTCTAATGACTTCTGTCACTGTGGTTTCTGCAGTGGTACTGACTCTTATTCGCTATTTCCATGGAAAACAAGCCGCCTTAGATTGCTGGATTGCAGCCTGCTACGCACAGGTATTTGGTTTACTGTGCCTACTATTGTTTGAACAAGCCACAGCAACGACACTACTTATCCAAAACGGTCTGTTTGTTGGTTCATTCTTACTGATCTTAGCCGGGCATCATCATTACTTGAAGTTGAGTTTTAATCGAAGCGTGTTCGGAGCCATGTTGGCACTGTATTGCATGGTAATGTTTTATTACATCATGCTAGAACCCTCGGTAAAATATCGCGCGGTAGTGTTCTCGGTGTCTATCGCCTTATGCTGTTTATATAGTGCCTACTTATATTTTCGCTACTGGCGACAACAACGAACTCATGCCATATGGTTAGTGATTAGCCTATATCTGTTTTTTGCCAGCTGTTTAGTCATTCGAGCGCATATTACGCTGCAAGGCACTCCTGAACATCAAGGTTTACTGCTGGGGGTTCCAGCCTTACTCTCGCTCGCTTTATTCATAGGTTCTGCACTACAAACCTATGTATTCTTTTTTTTATTGCATTGGCGGCAGATTATTCAATTGGAACAACTGGCCAATTACGACATCACCGGCGCTATGCGCAGAAATTACTTCATTCAGCAATTAACTAAGCTAACCACGCGGGCTAAATTCTCTGGCAAAGAGGTCACGGTTATCTTTATCGACCTTGATCGGTTTAAATCGATTAACGATCTTTACGGTCATGACAGTGGCGATAAAGCCTTAATGCATTTTTCCCACATAGCCTTAAGCAACCTTCGAGTCGGTGATTTATTTGGTCGTTTTGGCGGAGAAGAGTTTGTGATTGCACTCAATGAGGCAAATGTAGAACAAGCCTATATGCTGGCTAACCGGATCCGTATTCAGCTTAACCAACAGGGTTTACCCACGCCAAAAGGTCAGCTATTCATGAGCGCAAGCTTTGGCGTAGCAAGCAGTATTGATAAACCTGATATATCCGATTTGATAAAATACGCAGACCAAGCCATGTACCAAGCTAAAAACCAAGGCGGTAACAAAGTTTGCCAACATCGGCTATCTGAAGCCCCTGCATCTGGTTAGCCAAAGAATCAACCAGAAACTAATTAAATTTCTACTTTACCTACTGTCATTTTATTCTTAACCTCTAGCAAACGCTGAATAGCCTTGCTATTTCAGCAAATCATGCAATCAAGGAATAGCCATGACCATAGGTGTAGGTGGAAGTAGTGCCAGCGAGCAACTCGCCAAGCTCAGTAACATGTGTAGCAATATTGCTAGTATATCCGTAAGTGAATATCAGCAGCGTCAACACAAAGCCTGTCAATTGATGAAGCAGCAAGATATAGCGGCTATCTATCTGAATGCGGGGACTAATTTATATTACTTCACAGGCTTAAAATGGAGCGCTAGTGAACGGATGGTGGGCGCATTACTTTGCGCGAACGGGCAATTGCATTACATTGCACCACACTTCGAACAGAATTCTCTCAGAGACTTTATGCTGATTGATGCCCCGTTTCATGGCTGGCAAGAACACCAAAGCCCCTATCAGCTGTTTAATCAGTTATGCCATCAACAGCAGCTAAGCGGCAATATAGCACTAGACCCCAGCGCAGGTTTTTTCTTAGTAGATGGCTTAATTAAGGCCAATCCAGAGCAAAATTTTATTAATGGCGATGTGATCACCCAAACCTGTCGCATGCAAAAATCAGCAGCCGAAATCGCTCTGATGCAACGCGCCAAAGACATGACCATGGAAGTGCAAAAAGCAGCCGCTAAAATTTTACGCCCCGGTATTAGTACGACTGAAGTCATCGAGTTTATTAATCAGGCTCACCAACAGGTAGGCGCAAGTGGTTCGTCTTTTTGCATCGTATTATTTGGTTTGGCTAGCTCATTTCCTCATGGCGTGAAAGAGCCACAAATTCTCCAAGAAAATGACTGGGTACTGATTGATACGGGTTGCTTGTTGCAGGGTTATAACTCAGACATTACTCGCAGCTACCCCTACGGGGAAGCGAGTGAACAACAACGCCAAGCTTGGACCTCCGAACAACAAGCTCAACTAGCGGCCTTTGAGGCCGCCCAAATAGGCCAAACCTGCGCCAGTGTAGACGCTGCAGCTCGTCGCTCATTAGAAGCTGACGGCTACGGTCCTGATTACGCCTTACCTGGCCTTCCGCATCGCACTGGCCACGGTTGTGGCTTAGATATACACGAAGGGCCCTACCTCGTTGCTGGCGACAATACTCCGCTTGCTGAAGGAATGGTATTCAGTAACGAGCCGATGCTGGTTATACCTGGACATTTTGGGGTTCGCTTAGAGGACCACTTTTATATTGGAGCCAATGGCCCTGTATGGTTTACCCAGCCTAGCCCAAGCATCGACGATCCCTTTGCCTACCATGTTAGCTAAAAACGCCGATTCTTAAGCTCCCGCCAACTGGCGGGTGTTTTACGGGAAAACTGAGCTAACTGGCTAATATCTAGGGTGAGACTGAATTTAGCCCCACAACCTCACACAATTAACGTAAGCTAAAGCAGCCTAGACTTGGAGTATCATCGTGGAAAAACAAACCCTATGTAAATGGCATTGCTTTGAAGTCGTTCGTCAACTGCAGCAACTACCAGATCAACGACAAGTGCCAATCACCACTTTACAACACCCAGGAGCGGTGGTGATCTTAGCCGTGGATCAGCAAGGCAATATCATTATGGAACGCCAATACCGCAGTGCCATAAAAGATTGGTTATTCGAGTTACCTGCGGGCACCATTGAAGCCCATGAGCAATCTGAACAAGGCATACTGGCTTGCGCAAAGCGTGAATTGCAAGAAGAAGTCAACATGGCAGCAGCCGAATGGCACCACTTAGGTAAGCTCTACCCCGCCCCAGGCTTTTGTGATGAAATTCAATACTTATTTGTGGCCAAACAGCTTACAGCTCAAGCAGGCCAATGTGACGAAGATGAGTTTATCGAAGTATTGACAATGAACAGCACAGAGTTTGAAGAAGGCATCGTTAACGGAACCATTAACGATGCCAAAACTATTGCTTGTTATAGCCGCGCCAAACTAAGCGGATTATTGAGTTGAGCAAGATACCACTTTTTGGTTCAGCTTGCTGTCGCCAACAATAGGGAATAGCTTGTCATAAGCCAAGTTGTACAGATAGGCGAAAAACAGATAGTACACGATCATAGCGGCGTCCATAATCAGCGCACTAAGCAAACTAACGTCCAGCCACCATGCCATTAGTGGAATCGTAGTCACTAACAAACCCAATTCAAAGCCTAATGCATGGGCAATACGTTGACGCTGAGTTTTATTACCGTGGCCCTGCCGCTTTTGTAAATAACGGTCAAACCACACGTTATAGAAATAATTCCAGCCAGTCGCAATCAAGGAGAAAAACAACCCCATCGTGCCCGAATGCATTGGATCGACACCAAATAGTACACTCAGCAATGGCATTGCGCCTAACAAGCCAATTAGCTCGAAGCCGATGGCATGGCGAACTCTATCAGCGGTTTGTCTCATAAGTCTCTCCAACAATCATCAATAAGGCTATTGTATTAACAAATCATTCCCTATACTGGAACGAAACAAGCTTAGAAATCCTAATTTGAGGAAATCATAGTGGAAGATAATTCTCAGAACATCTCTACTGGCACCTTTGAATTTAAAGGTATAAACGAACGTGAATTTCGGAGTATGCAAATAGAGCGTATTGATAGTTTGTTAGCCTATTGCTCGTTAAATAGAAATCAGCTGGCTAAACTGAGTGGTATTTCTAAAACCGCCTTGTATAACAAACTTGATCGAGATGGTAGCGCTAGCTTCAGCAGCCTAGACCTATTTAAAATCGCCAACGCCCTCGACTTAAGCATTGTCTATCTATTACCGTTAAGTCAAATGGAGCGAGACATGGTAAAAGCCCCTCCGGTACCAGCCAGTAGTATCGCCTTTGTCGATGACATGTTGGGCGCTCGTCCCGATGACATCGAGTTTTTACATGGTGTGCATAAGTTGTTTAAACAATATCTACAGCAGCGTAAAAACTAGCCTGAAGTGCTGTACACAGGGTTAAGTAGGTGTTAGCAATAGAACGGGTAAGAGCGCTTTCTATATATCTTGGTTCAAGCTCCGCAAACGCGACTAGGCAGAATCGTAATAGGTTCAATACCATCTTGCTCGATAAACAACCAAGCCCTCATTCTCAGCTCATTGTTACTGCTATTTCGCAAAAGTATGGCTACACTGAATTAGAGTAGTTGCTCTGAACATTCAAGTGTTTTCAATCTAATCAATTTAGGCTGTGCGAAAACAAATAAACATTATTTGGCACGGTCAAATCGCGAGCGCCATACAACCGTCACAGCGAGCATTGTTAGAGATATATAAAGATGAACAATAGCAATTTATCATCCCAACAATATTTCAGAATCTTGGACTCTCTTCCTGAACATGTTTTTATCTTTTCAGAGCAAGGGGAATATTTGAGTGTGTTTGGCGGCCAAGAGAACAAGGTCGGTTCAGATTGTAAAGAGTACATTGGGCGCACTCTGTTTGATGTCATGCCAGCCGATATGGCAAGTCAATTTCACCAATTCATCACTAAAACTCTCGATAGCAATCAAAGCCAAACAGTTAAATACCACTTCAACAGCCAACACTTACAGGATTTACCCTTCGGCTCTGAGCAACATCAAGATTTATGGATTGAAGGCATAATCAAACCTTTCGTGATGGATGACGGAAAAAGAGTTGTCATCTGGACAGCAAGAAATGTAACTGATAAGCACTACATGGAAATAAAATTAAAAGAGCTATCAGAAACTGACGCGTTAACGGGGGATCTTAAATCGTCGTGCTTTTATGGCGCAACTGTCCTTATCGCTTAAGTCTTATCAACGATACAGAACCGATACCGCTTTTTTGATGTTAGATATCGACCATTTCAAAGCCGTTAATGACAAACTCGGCCATCAAGATGGCGATATTGTCATTCAGCACGTCACCAAGTTATGTCATTTAGAGCTTAGAGAAGTCGATATTTTTGGCCGAATAGGCGGTGAAGAGTTTGGTATAATTCTCAACAATACTGATATCCATAGAGCGCAGGATGTTGCCAATAGATTAAGGCTAAGTATTGATAATACTCCTTGTGAAGTAGATGACCACGTCATTAATGCAACGATCAGCATTGGCGTATCGCAACTCGAAATCAGCGATGAACAGTGCAAATATGTGCTTATTCGCTCAGACAAAGCGATGTACCAAGCTAAAAGGAGGGGAAGAAATAGAGTTGTGGTTTATAATGAATAATTGAATTACCAGTAGGCGGCATTAAATCAGCGTTATTCGTGATTTAATGCGCCAATATACAAGCAAAACAGGGCGCGGCCTTAGGGTGAAAACTGCACAATAAGGGCTGGGGTAACACTCACTAAACGTATTACCACCAACTAGAGTCATAGGGGCGTCTCAATGGATAGTTCATCGCTAATGATTTGGGGTGTGCTGTTTGGCGGTATAGGTATTGGCTATTTTACCTATGGCAGGAAACAAAAAGCCATCGTTCCACTGGGTATAGGTTTAGCACTTTTGGCATTCCCGTACTTTATGCCAAACTTAACTATGTTATTGATTACTGGTATTGTTTTAGTTGCAGCACCCTATTTTATTAAAATTTAAGATACAGATTACATATTAGCTACGGGCACATGGCGACTAATCAAGCCAAACTGTAATAATGTTGCCCGTTCTGCCACCACCACATTTGGCTAAGATCATTTAGCCCACAACTATATAGGAATGACTTTGTAATGCAGGATAAAATCACCATCATCCGCGATTACCTTAACCAAATTAAGACTCGCTGCACCTATAATGCAGCCGCCAAAGCACTGGGTCTTAAGCCAACTGAGTTTAAAAAATTGCTCGGTGACCGTACCCCTGAAAACTCTTGGTTCGTAAACACTGGCGCTGGTGAACCAGTAGGTTACGCAGACGATGAAAAACATCCACAGCTATACCGCACAAAACGTATTATCACTTCGGCAGAAGTATTAACCAGAAACCTTGGTCTGTAGAAACTAACAACGGGTCTACACTGGCCAAAATACCGCTTATCGCCAAAGTGCTTCCTGACTGCTCCAGATTTAAGTTAGCAACAGACCAATTACCTCTGGTAATTGGGCTAGCTAATTTATGTCAACAACTTCGCCCCTTACCTTACTTATTCGGTGTAATCATTACGCCCTTCAAGCTGCTTTACCATACGGTCGTATTGTCGACCTTGAACCAACCATATAACTCCCCAAGCAAATAAGAACCAAAGATTAGCGGCTCTAGAATCGAGTAAAAACCATTCGCATAAAAGCGCGATCCCTCCTCCAATGACTGCAGCCATTAGAATCGTTAGGTCCAATCGAACCCCCTTGTCTCTTGCTAGTTTCAAATCCCCATCAAACCGCACTATTGCAAGCATCGCTATATAGCATGGGAGCGCGAGTTCAACGTTGCCGGAGAAAACCAAACAGGGAGGCAAAATTGCCATAAGCGGGAAAAGCATCGCATTGATTCTTTTTTTACTCATCGTAAAAATTGTCTTAAGTTGTCATAAATTGGCCCCGAATCCTTATGTTTCATTACTCCACTCCATTTGCCAAACGCTCCACCAGACCTGAGCGACGCTGGGTTTTATTACGACAAGCGGCGCTAATGCTATCGGGGTCAGCATATAAACTAAAGGTACTTTTTGCGCGGGTAATCGCGGTGTATAACAGCTCGCGATTCACCAAGGCTTGCTTAGCTGGCGGCAGTAACATAGCCACTTGGTGAAACTCACTGCCTTGGCTTTTGTGTACCGTCATTGCATAAACGCTTTGATGGGCAGGTAAGCGGCTGGGTAATAGCCAACGCAAACCATTCGCCGATTCAAAAGCCACCATCAACTGACCAGTATCATCAGCAGCACAAATACCTATATCACCGTTATATAACTGCTGCTCGTGATCATTTTGCTCAATCATCACCGGACGACCGATATACCAAACACTGTCGGTACTGGCGGGTAGTGCAATTAATCCCTGCTTTTGTAGTAATTTTTCTAGCCGCTGATTAAGCCCTGTCACCCCTAATTCACCATTACGTAATGCTACCAATAGCTGAAATCGATGAAACTTTGCAAATACCTGCTCCATCGCCTCGCCCTGTTGCAGCGCAACTAAATAAGGCTGATAGCCCTGCATCACCCGCGTCAGTAAATCTTGGTAAGCGCCTTGATTAAGTGCCTGATACGGCAAATCGGCGCGCTGTGACTGTAAAAGCTCTAGCGCTTGTTCTGCACGGCCTTGGTTAACTGCCTTGGCTAATAAACCAATGCCCGAGCGAGCATCAAAACGATAGCTTTTGCGTAACAAACATAACTTATCGGCAATCGCTAATGGTGAGGATGCTTGTTGCGGAGCTAAGTTGAAGCCGCTACAAGCCTGCAAAAATGCCACTAAGTTCGCGCTATACCCGTGACTGATAAAGGCACATAAATCTCCTAATACCGCGCCAGCTTCTACCGAAGCTAACTGATCTTTATCACCCAATAAAATGATTCTCGCCTGCTTAGGCATGGCTGCTAATAATTTGACCATTAGCGGCATATCAATCATCGAAGCTTCATCTACCACTAACATATCTAAGGCCAAAGGATTATCTGCGTGATGACGAAACTCTGCTCTACCAGGAATCACACCCAATAAACGGTGAATAGTTGATGCTTGCTCAGGGATCGTAGCAATGGTCTGTTCGCTGGCATTAAGTTGATGCTTAGCGCCAATGATTGACTCACTTAAGCGCGCCGCTGCTTTACCCGTTGGCGCTACCAGTTGAATACTCAAGGGGGCCTTACCCGCGCTCAACTGCAGATCTTGCAGCAATGCCAACAAGCGCGTCACTGTCGTAGTTTTTCCAGTACCCGGCCCGCCACTGATCACTAACCGTGGTTGATAACAAGCCTGTAGTGCCGCCAACTGCTGCCAATTAATTCTGCTACTGGCGGCAATGCCATGCACAAACTCGGTGAGGCTTGGTTGATCGCTAATGTGCGTAAGCTGATTTAGCCAAGCACTATTGCTGAGTAAAGCGGGGTCATAGACATCTAAGAATTGCTCAGCGTACACCGCCATTTGCTCTCTGGAATAACGCGATTTAGCCTTTAATAACATCGCCCAATCACGGCTAAATAGACGCTGCATTCGAGGGGTAATATCTGCCGGCGAAAAGCGGCAAACTGACTCAGAGTGAGCAAAGTATTGGGCTATTTGTTGTTCGTAATGCCAATAGCGATGCAAATACAAACGTTGATACTGCAATACCAAAGGTTTGGCCTGCGCTGCATTAGCTTGAAGATCACTGTCTACTTGTTGTATCGATGTTGACTGGCTCAGCAGTGTTAACCAAAACTGGCTATCTTGGTACTGCTCAATAGGACAAGCACCCAGTAACTGACAACGCCTTACCAAGGTTGTCATGTCTACACAAATGTGCCCCGCGTTTAGCTCGTTACTAACTATCGCTGCGGCAACCATTAGGGCCTCGCTTTGCTCACTACTAGCAAAAGATTTGGCAAAATGAAAATCTAGGGCGCTAATGGCACCAGCTTGCTTCAATTGCTGTAACCACGCCGTCACTGACAATGACGGTGTGGCGGTTAAATTATTCATCCGCTGCGGCCTCATTATTATCAATGGCAGGTAACTCGGTAGGCAAAGCCTGTCCCGCAAAAAGTTGATCGAGATAATGAATAAAGCTGACGCTCGGTCGACTAAAATAAACGCCGTTGCGGCTAATTGCCGGTTCAGCCAGTTGCTCACCACTCATACCGCGTAAAAACAAATAATACACCCCACCAAAATGTTGCTGATAATCGTAATCAGGCAAACGCTGCCCCAGCCAACGATGTAAAGCCAAGCTATAGAGCTGATACTGAAAGTCATAACGATGCTCTACCATCGCTTCAACCATAGCTTGCTGCTGATAGTCAGCCACCTTGTCCCCTAAATAGTTAGACTTATAATCCAATACGTAATAGCGGCCATTGTGCTGATACACTAAATCAATAAAGCCTTTCAACATGCCTTGTACGTTCGAAAAATCCAGCGCGCTAGCCCTGCGGCTCAATGGGTCAAAATGGCGGATTAAACGATTCACTTGGTTAGCCTGCAAATCGGCAATCGGCAGGAAGAACTCCATTTCTACCAAACGCTGCTCGGCTCCAAGTAAGCTCAAGCTATAGGCGGCGGTATTCCCCCCATCATCAAGAGGCGTGGCACACACTTGCTGAAACATTTGCGCTAAGGGTTCTAGCCAAATAAGTTCACCTTGCAGGTTTACGTCGTTATAACTCGATGTGTGTAATAGTGTGGGTAATGCTTGGCGGATTTCCTCGATATCAGCTTGAAAATCAATCTCTTCAAACAATAAATGTAAGAAAGTACCCGCTTCGGCCCCGCGCGGAAAATCAAAAATAGTCAGCGCCTGCTCACTTTGTGGTTCAAGCTCTTCGCTAGCTAAACCTTCAGCCACATCCAACCAAGCCATGTCACTACTGGCATCAAAACCGGCCTGATGGCCTTGATGACGGCTTAAAGCAGAATAACTGGTTAGCCACCAATTTCGATTAATTTGACTGGTAAACTGCCGAGCCGCGTAACTCGCTTGCTCATCACCAATAGGCTGATAAGGTGCTAATACCTGCTCACTGATTGCTTGCCAGCTTATATCTGGGTGCTGTGATAAGTTATCTAGAATAGCGACTAACGCTCCCGCAGGCTGTGGCAGATTTTTTTGCAATAAATAGCCAAGGGCACTTTGATGAACATCGGTATCGCCTTTTTTGGCATTGCCTTTTTTAAGATCGGCCACACCTAAATAACAGCAATATACCGCGCGAGTTACCGCCACATACAGTAGGCGAAGATCTTCGGCTAAACGCTCTTGGCAAGCGGCTTCCATAGCCTGTTCGCCGCCATCCAAGTCGTAGATAAAACGCTCATCCTGATGATACAAAGCCTCACTCGCTTCGCGAAAACCAAGGATAAAGGGCAACATCACAATCGGATATTCCAAGCCCTTGCTCTTATGAATAGTCACAATTTGTACCAAATTGGCATCACTCTCTAAGCGCAGTTGTTGGTCGTCTGCATTACCATCAGGCTCTAGCAACTGCTCGGCAAACCAACGCATCAATGCAGCATCGCCGTCTAGCTCAGCACTTTTATTCTGTAACAGTTCGGCTAAATGCATTAAGTTAGTCAGTAAGCGCTCACCGTAGTTATCACTTTGGCTTATCCAGCGTTCACTGATAGCACGTTGGCTCATCCAGCGGTAAAACATCGCCAATACACCACGCTGCTGCCACAACTGTTGGTAATCAAAAAATTCTTGAGAATAACGCTGCCAACAGCGCTCGTCGGTATTTAAATCATCCAACTCTTGTAAACTTAAACCAAGCATTTTACAGGCTAAGGCAGCCCGCAATTTACGGTCGTTATGTGGTTCTTGGCAGGCCAATAACTGCAAGTAAAACTGATAGGCTTCTGGGCTTTCAAACACGCTATCGCGATTAGATAAACTAACACTAGCGATGTTTTGTTTGGCGAGTGCCGACGCTACTTTTTCGCCTTCGCGGCGAGTTCTTACTAATACCGCAATATCACCCGCTTGTACGGTTTTACCTTGATTGCCTAATGTGGCGGTGCCGTTTTGCCCCGCTTCGAGCAATTGCTGGATCTGCTGAGCGCATTCTAGCGCTTGGCCATTAATATAATCTTCACCACGCACAAAATCAGGGTTTTGTTGATACAAGAACTGCATAGCCGCTTGGCGTTCGCCGTTGATTTGCAAACCACTAAGCTGCTTTTTGGCAGCATCAACGGCAATAAATTGAATCGCGTCATCATAGATAAAAGGCCGCTGATGCCATTCAAACAACTGATTGCAGGCATTAACCATGGCGCCCGTCGAGCGCCAATTGGTCGGCAAATTGTAACGTGCTGTGACATTGTTGCGCGCTTGCATATAGGTAAAAATATCGGCGCCACGAAAACCATAGATAGCTTGCTTAGGGTCACCAATTAGCATCAAGGCGCTGTCGGGCCGGCCCATGTAGAGTTGCGAAAAAATCTGATATTGCTGCGGATCGGTATCTTGAAACTCGTCAATCATGGCTACTGGATACAGCTCAGCAATGCTCTTCGCTAGCACGCCACCTTGCGGCGTACTCAGCGCCTTAGCTAAGCCCGCCAGTAAATCATCAAAACTGAGCAGTTGTTGTTGCTGTTTCAGCTCGCTAAAACGTTGACGAATTTGCGGGAGCAACTGAGCCAGCAGCAGATTTTTGATGCTCTGTTCTTCATCAAATAAGCGCTCAATAGCCACAAAGGCTGGATGCTCTGGCGGCTGCCCTTTAGCTTTAACCCCGTTAGCTAGATTGTCTGGAGTGAATTTTTGCAAAGCCTCACGTAAGGGCTTGCCGAGAAAATCACTGTCGGTCGGCGCATCAACAAATTGATTAATCAAGGCCAACCATTTTTCTACCGAGGCTTTGCGAAACTTATTACCGTTAAGTGGCGCTGTCGCAATCAACTCGGCAATATCGATTGCAGCCGGTTTCCACAGTTGTTTAAAAGTATCTATGCGAGCAATTTGCTGGGCAAAAAAGGCTTCTAGATTTTGTTCATCGGGCACACCTTGCAACTCAAAATGGCTTTGATTAAGCAAGCTGCCAATTTCTTGATGCAACTGCTTTGGGCTGGCCCAACATTGCACAATTCGACTGATGAGAGGCACTGGCAGGGGGTAAAAACGCTGTCGCCAGCAGTCTTGTACCGCCTGCAAACGTAAATGAATTTCGTTAGTGAGAAACTCCATCTCAAAGGGCAAACCGCTTTCAAAAGCATGTTGCTTTAGCATTCGCTGACAAAAGCCATGAATGGTAAATACTGCCGCCTGATCCATGTTTTGTTCAGCCAATAGTAGGCGCTGCGCGGCAAGTGGGTGATCACTGACTTCATTTAACAGTTTACTGATAAAAAAATCGCTGCTTTCACCGCGTAAAAAAGCAATACGGGCTTCATGTATTTTTTCTCGAATGCGACCACGCAACTCTTGAGTGGCCGCTTCGGTAAAAGTCACCACTAAAATTTGCTCTATGCTCAGTGGCGTAAGTTGGCCTTGCAAGGTAAAACCTTGCCCCGTTTCACGTTCGTGCCCCAACAATAGCCGTAATACAAAAGCGCCAATGGTATAGGTTTTGCCGGTGCCAGCACTGGCCTCAATCAACCGTGCGCCACTCAGTGGAAAGCTAAAGGCATCTAAATTGGTGCTTGTTAAAGGTGACATTGTTTGAGCTTGCACGTTGACATCAGACATGAGCAAACTCCTCTAAATGTGACAGTAGCGGTTCGAGTAAACGCTGAGTATTGGCTTCGAACTCCGGCCATATTGCTTCTAAATCGGCTAACTGGGCTTGAATATAAGGGTCATCACCTTCGGCTTGCGCAAACGGCCCCCCCACAAACTGGGTGCGAGCAGCGCGGCGCGCCTTGTCGATATTGGCTTCGCTAAATGCTATCGCACCGGTCTTTTTATCTTTGCATTGGCTAATCCATTGCCAGGCGCTTTCAATCGGCAATAGCAGTGGCTGTTGTAAACCCGCATGCAAACAAGTCAACCACTCGCCTAGGCATTGCAAGGCCTGCTCAGCCGCTACTGGCGTAAATTGCCAAGCGTGTTTGCGGCCAATAATATAGCTGCTGCTAGCTTGACTAGGTTGAGCGGCATGAAAGACCAAGTGCCATAACCACGCAGCGACTAAATCCTTACCTCGAATACTACCAGGGCGATAACTCACTAACCCTTGAGCGTAGCGCTGCTTTAACCAAGCCGATAAGCGGCTTGATAGCTCGCTATCTTCAGCGTTGTAATTAACATCAACAACGAGCTGTTGATGTTCTAATACGCCGCCAGCCAGTAAGGGGAATAAGGTATCTGCCAAAGGTTGCATCTCTTGCCATTGTTGCTCAAAAGAGACCTCTGCAAAACCACCATGAGGTAAGGCTCCCGCTGCGTGTAAATAAGCAAACTGCTGTTGCTTATCAGCATTATTTAATTGCTGCTCTAATAGATGCAACTTCATGCTATAGCCAGACAAGCCGTCTACGACAAAGGGTTCGGTTTCTTCTAACTGCTCGGTTAAACGAGGAAAGCTCACCTTTAAGCGACGCTGATAAAAATAGGCAATCGGCGAGCGACTAAAAGCCAGCAGTTCATCCATTGTTAGATCAGTCAAGCCTCCCTCATTGATCAGTTGCGATAATTCAGGGACCGAAGGTTTAACTTGCTGCTGCGCTGTTACCGCGGGCAACCAACGCTGCGCATAACTAAAAATCTTAAGCGGCTCCCCAGTCAACGAACCGCTGGCTGATGCGCTTTGGTAATATTCGGGCGAAAATGGTTGCAAGGGATGCTTGCATGTCACCTGTGCTAACAGCTTAACGCCAGATTGATCCACATTCAGCTTTTCATCTCCCACTAAGGCACAGCTTTGACCAATATAGTCACACAGCTCAGCCACCAGTACCGAAGGGGTTTGTTCGCTATTGTCTTTAGCACTATGCGCAATATAGGAAATATATAAACGTTGCTGTGCCGCTAACAGCGCTTCTAAGAATAAATAGCGGTCGTCGTCTCGGCGGCTACGGTCACCGCGCTTTGGCGGGTTATCCGCCATTAAATCAAAACCTAAGCTGGGCACACTACGCGGATACTCGCTGTCATTCATGCCCAGTAAACACACGACTTTAAAAGGAATCGCACGCATTGGCAGCAGGGTACAAAAGTTAATTTGGCCGGCTAGAAAACGTTGACTTCCGCGCTGTGCGTTAAGTTGATTACGGCAATAATCGAGAATTAATTCTGGGCCAATATCGTCTTTATAATCACTTGCCGCACATTGCTCCGCTAGTGTTTCAAACAGCTTCAATAAACGTAGATATTCAGCTTCATCGTCAGCATCAAAACGATAAATATGCTGAACTAAGTCCTGTAAGCGCAATTGCCATTGTTCAGCAGGAACCGCGATTAATAAGTCCTGCTCAAGTTGGATTAACAGATCGATAAAATCTGCCAATTTACCCACGGCTAAAGCGCGCTTGCCTTGCACCTCATCGTAAGCCAACACACCTTGATACAAACCCGCTTCACTGGGCATAGCGTAACCTAACAACATCCGCTTTAGGCCAAATAACCAAGAGTGGGTCTCATCTTCGGGAGCTTGCCAGCGGCTGCGATCACTACCATCTAAGCCCCAACGCACCCCCGCTTCTTTTACCCATTGGCGCAAGGGTTTTAACTCATCATCACTCAGTTCAAAACGACGCATAATCGCTGGCACTTCTAATAGGGCCAGCAATTCGGCTGCAGACTTACGCTTTTGCGGTAAGGCGAGCAATTCCAAAAAGCTTAATAGCACGGGATTTTCTTGGGTGGCACTCCTATCTGAAATCGCAAACGGCAAACGGGTTTCTGCGCTAGCACTGCCAAACACCGCTTGAATCATTGGCCCATAACGGTTGACATCCGGCACCATCACAATAATGTCACGCGGGCTTAATTCTGGGTCTTGCTCAAACATCGCCAGTAACTGGTCATGCAATACTTCAAGCTCTCGGCGTGGGCTGTGACAAAGGTGCAGCTGTATGCTGTTATCACTGGGCTGAATAAGCCGTTTATGTTCACTACTGTCAAACTGTTGATAATCAATGGGATCTTGCAGTTTCAAAATATCGTCTTGAATGAGCGCCAATAGAGCAGGCGCGACAGGCGGCTCATCGTGTTGAGGCTTGACGTAATTATCAAAAAAGAGGTCAGTTTCTTGCTTATTTAGAGGGTGCAGCATTTCGATATAATCACGCCCCAGCTTACCCATTGAAGCCAGTAAGGGGTTACCTACTCGTTCAATCTCAGACTGTTGCTTTAGCACTGTAGTCACATCGCGTACATCGCCCCAGTATTGTTCAGAGGGATTAGTTAAAAATAGATGGATGTTAGTATGCAAAGCTAAGGCGTCTAAAGCCTCAACATAGGCAGGCGGCAGCGCCGAAATACCAAAGATAAACACCTGTTCCGGTAGCCCTTCTGGAGCAGTTTTGCTTAAACGCAACTGCTCAACAAAATCGATATACATATTGCCGCGGTGGTAGGGTGAGTCCATAGCCCCCACAGTGTCATCGACCAAATCGCGCCATAATATCGGCTGCCATGGCTGGCTCCCACTCACCTCGATTAAATCATCGCCACCTTCCCAAGCGCTGGTCCACTCACTGCGATACACCAAATATTGGTCGTAAATATCCGCTACCTTTTGGGCAAGTTGCCATAGCTTGCGGCCTTCAAATGATGCCGTGTCGTCGTCACCGAGCAAATAATGGCGAAGTGGCGAAAACTCAACCTCGCTAAGGCGTTGCGGTAGCAAACGCATTAAGCGCCAGCTCATCGCTTCTTTGTTAAACGGGCTTTGCTCGGGTACGTCTTGCAATACCAAATGAAACATTTGCCAAATAAAGCTGGCGGGTAGCGGAAAAGCCACATTAGCCACAATACCTTGTTGCTCTGCGAGCTGCAGTTTTAACCACTGCGCCATGCCGGGGCTTTGCACCAAGATTTGTTGCTGAGTAAATGGGTTAGCAGGTGCCTGTAAGGCCATCACTTTGCTTAACAATAATTGCAGAGTGTCTAAGTGGTTGCTTTGATATAGATATAACAAGAAGGCTGTTCCCTTGAGCTAGGCAGCCTTTATTGTGCCAGAAAAAACCTCTTAAAAAAGTGTTGCTTGAGTAATTTTAATTACCCTAAAGAGGTTCTTTCTTGGCGGAGTAAGCGATTATTTGGTGAAGATGATTCGACGTAGCGCCGAGTAATCAAAACTGGTGTAACCGCCGTAACCATTTTCAGCGACAAACATACCCGCGCCTTCTTCTCGGCTAGGCAGTTTAAACTTGGCACCACTATGAGTTACCGCAACATATTGGTTAGACACATAGTAGTATTTATTGTCAGCTTGAATAAATGCTAACTCACTTAAAGGCATAAACAAGGGTTTACCCTTACTATCTAAAGCAACAATGCGCTGTTTAAGGCTGCCATCTGAATTTTGGATTTGTAGATTGTTTAACTGCATCCATTGCGAATCACTGCCAGACTGTAACCATATTCTTACTTCTTGAGCATTTACGTTTGTAACACCGAACAATAGAGAAATGCCTATCAACATCCATTTCATCATCGTATTTCCTTCCTTATATTTTTTAGCGCGATAACCTCTATTGTCTTCGGGTTATTCACCTTTGCACTTTAAGTAACAGCCTCAGCATTGTAAACGCTTGTTTAACATTTGTTAGCTTGAAGTCATGTTACTGACCATACTTCTTTTCTATTTATTATTTTGTTGTCGTTGTCCTATATGGACCTGCTGCGCTTATCGCTAACATCAGTAAATCTTTATTTTGTGTTGTCACTTGTATAATACTGGTAAAACAGCGACTTATAAAAACACAATCTGAGCTTTATTGTATGTAAGTGTCAATAAATTGAACACCAATAGCTATACAATTATTGAGCCAATTAATTGTAAGCGATTCTTTACACTGTGATCAGGGACCAATATCGCAAAGTTGATGAAGATTAGAGGTAATCGTTATTAACTCAAGAATAAATCATTGACTGATTAGTTTGATAAACGATGCAGTAAGCGGTCCATGGCGCGGTAACTTAAGGCTTCAACAATATCACTGCGTTGAATCGTTGTTTGTTGTTTAAGGTCGGCAATGGTTCTTGCTAAGCGCCATACTCGATGAAAAGCCCGGGCCGACAAACCCAATTGGGTAATGCTCGATTCCAAAAAGGCGCTATCCCCTTGGCTAAGGGCGGCATGCAGCTGTAACTCTTTACCCGACAATTGGCTATTTAGCTTTGCCGCACGGCTTAACTGGATCTGCCGCGCAATCATCACCCGCTGCTTAATCTGTTGACTAGACTCTCCAGTGGTATGCTGACTTAGTGCCCCTTTGGGTAAACCACTTACTTCCACACTCAAGTCAAAACGGTCTAAAAATGGACCCGATAATTTGCCTAAATATTTAAGAATTTGGTCGGGATTACTGCGTAATTGTTGGCCTTGGTAATAGCCACAAGGAGAGGGGTTCATTGCTGCAATCAATTGAAACTGAGCAGGAAAACGCACTTGCAGTGCGGCACGTGAAATATGCACCTCACCCGACTCTAAAGGCTGGCGCAGTGCATCAAGGGTAGCACGAGAAAACTCTGGCAGCTCGTCCAAAAATAATACCCCATGATGCGCTAAAGTGATTTCACCTGGGCGAGGGTTAGAGCCACCGCCCACTAAGGCCACCATAGAAGCGCTATGATGGGGGCTTCTAAATGGCGGAACATACCAGTGCGGTAAATCTCGCTGCTGAGTGCTGACCGAAGCGATCGCCGCCACTTCGATCGCTTGCTGCTCACTCAGAGGCGGCAAAATCCCAGGCAAACGGCTAGCCAACATGGTTTTTCCGGTACCTGGAGGCCCCAGCATGAGTAGATTATGCGAACCTGCCGCGGCTAATTCTAGGGCCCGTTTGGCTAAATGCTGGCCATGCACATCTCCCATATCTAACCAGCTTTGTTCTAGATTGTCTTCAACCGAGCTAGCGGCTAATAGATTAAAGGCCATTTGCCCATTTAAACCAGCACTAAGCTGCTGCAAACTTGGGCTGGCATGCACCTTTGCATCAGGAACTCGCACCGCAGCAAGACCATCTTGCTCAGCTGTCACTAAGGTTAATTGCTGTCGACTTACCGACAACGCAGTGGCGATCGCTCCGTTCACCGGTCGAATTGCCCCCGATAAGGCTAACTCGCCACAAAAAGCGAGGTCATCTAAACATGCTAAGGGAATATCACCAGCCGCCGCCAAAATGCCAATGGCAATGGGTAAATCGAAACGACCGCCACTTTTGGGTACATCTGCCGGGGCAAGGTTTACCGTGATACGTTTTGCAGGAAAGGAAAAACCACTGTTGAGAATGGCGCTACGCACTCTATCTTTAGCTTCTTTCACCGAGGTTTCAGGTAAGCCTACAATGTTAAATGCTGGCAAACCATTGGCTAAATGCACCTCCACCGTTACGTTTAAGGCTTCCATGCCCAATAAAGTACACGTTCTAACTATCGCTAAACCCATAAAGCCCCCAACATTAATAACAATTTACATATTAGTAGGCTTTTAGTGAAATTGTTATTAAGTGTCTGAGCGTAAGGCGATTATTTGGCGTTAAAACACTGCTGTTGCTGCTGATGAAGCGCAGCCAGTACCGATTTACGTTCAATTAAACCAAGCAGTTTACCGTTCTCTACCACCGGGTAACTTTTGGGTTTATTGTCGGTCATGCTTTTCGCTAAATCGAGCACGTTATCATCGGGGCCAACACTTAATACGTCTTTACGCATGATGTCTGCCACCAAGGGGCTTTGGTCACAATAATAACCAGACTGCAGCATTTGGGTCACACAATCGAGTTCAGACAACCAGCCAATCAACTTGCCTTTACTATCCACCACTGGGGCACCCAGTTGGTGGGATTGAGTTAACGCTTCGCTGGCCTCGTTAATACTTTGTTTTTCAGTAAAGCTAAGAAACTGAGCACGCATATAGTGTCTTACATTAAGCTGTTGCATAAGACCTCCTTACGGGTCCTTTAAGGTACCCTTTCAGACTACTCTCTTGCTGCACTAAGTAAAACGGCTTATATCTATTGGATTGATAGGCAATACTTTGCAGCACTAAATGCGATTAAAGCAGCCTAATCAATGCAAGATGAAGGCTTGTTAGGCGAGCCTTCATCTTCCGGCACATCTCGAATATATTTTGCCGGTACACCTGCCACTACGGTATTGGCAGCCACATCTTTATTGACCAAAGCACCCGCTGCAATAACCGCATTATCACCAATGGTAACACCGGGCAGTATATTCGCTCCCATGCCTACCCATACACGACTGCCAATGGTGACTGGCAACGCTTGCTCCAAACCTTCAGTGCGCTGTTTAGCATTAAGTGGGTGGGTGGCGGTTGATATATTGACCGCTGGTGCGAACATCACGTCATCGCCAATGGTGACTGGCGCGCCATCAAGAATCACACAACCATGATTAGCATAGAAATTTTTGCCGGTAGTAATGTTGTAGCCGTAATCACAAAAGAAGCTTGGTTCGATCCATGGGTCTAAACTGTTTGGCAATAGTTCAGCGAGCACTTCTGCGCGCAAGTCTTCTTCTGGGTGTAATAGATTAAGCTCATAACATAAAGATTTAGCTTGATGGCGATCTTCCACCAGCTCACCATCAAAGGCCAAGTACAGCTTGCCGGCTAACATTTTTTCTTTTTCAGTCATGCCTACCTCTTTCAGTTAAGGTTTGCTGCTGCATCTAAAGACCCAGCTGAACCTATTTATAATCAATAAGTTATTCTAATAGCTTTATATTTACGATGTCTCCGACCTTGATAGCATTTTTATCAAACCAAGTTTGCTGCATCTCCCAAGCATAAAGAATATTTTGCGAAGCTTGGGTCAATCTTGTGTCATGAGGCTGCATAGCCCGGATCTCCATGATGGTTCCGTCTTTGCGAATAAAAGCCACATCCAAGGGGATAAAGGTGTCTTTCATCCATAACTTGGCCTTCTTTGACTGTTGAAAATTAAACAACATACCGCAGTTTTCACACAAGCTTCGACGGTGCATTAAACCTTTAGCTCGCTGCTGCTGATCGAGCGCATACTCCAACTGGTAAGTGCGTTGATGCACACTCACCTCAACATGGGCAAACGGTTGGGTTGCACAAGCACTATTAATTAGCAGCAATACCAAAATAAACATGCCTTGTACTCGTTTGCATTTCACCGCTTACACTCCTTTTTAAACAGCCACAGTTAAAGATTATAGAAAAGCCCTACTCAGGGAAAGCCATTAAGCCACGCCAAGGCCTATCAAACAAAACAAAAAATGACGAAAAATAACATCAATTTCACGCTGAGAATTATGCTGCAAATCCAACATATATAACCACAACAAAACACTTAGACGGAAGATAAAACCAAATAATTAATTATCACCAACCACTTAACCTGCAAATCGTTCATTTAGCCATCAACCAGCAGAGCTTTACACAAGCAAAGCCGACTTGAATCACATTTTGTACTGTGGTACTTGTTACTCATTGTCCTAGGAAAGTAGAAAATATGTCTTTTTCAGTTGCCCTAATTATTAGCGTCGTCCTTGTGGTGATTATCCTATCACCTCGCGGGGAAGCGCTGTTGTAACTGAAACGAGCACACAACACCAAACCCCCGCGCTGAAAGGCTCGGGGGTTTTTTGTTAACGGTGGAAAGGAAGTAGTAATGAATGGTGCACAACAAATTGTAGCAAGCCTGAAACAACAGGGCGTTGATCAGGTATTTGGTTATCCGGGCGGGGCAATTATGCCGCTCTACGACGCGCTTTATGATGGTGGAGTCAAGCACATGCTCACGCGTCACGAGCAAGGCGCAGCAATGGCCGCTGTAGGCTATGCGCGCGCGGGTGCCAACCGAGGAATAAAAGTAGGTGTATGTATCGCTACCTCGGGCCCAGGCGCTACCAATTTGGTCACCGGGTTAGCCGAAGCACAACTCGACTCTATTCCGCTAGTGGCGATCACGGGCCAAGTGGCGCAAGCGGTGATTGGTACCGATGCTTTCCAAGAGGTTGATGTATTAGGTATGTCTTTATCGGTAACCAAGCACAGCTTTATGGTGACTGATGTTAAAGAACTAAAACGTACTATTGAGCAAGCCTTTGAAATTGCCACCAGTGGTCGTCCCGGCCCAGTGTTGATTGATGTACCTAAAGACATTCAGTTGGCTGAGGTTGAAGAAAGCTTGGCTTATATCGCAAGCCACCCGCCTGCGGGTGATCCAGAACCTAGCCTGCTAGCTAAGGCCAAACGTCTACTCGCTGATGCTAAACAACCCATTGCCTACATAGGCGGTGGAGTCGGCATGGCCAATGCGGTAACTGAGTTACGCGAATTTCTAGATTACAGCCGAATCCCTAGTGTATGCACTCTCAAAGGCATTGGCTCAGTCACAGAACAGCAACCCCATTACTTGGGTATGTTAGGTATGCATGGTACTAAAGCGGCTAATATCAGCGTTCAAGAGACAGATTTACTGTTGGTTATCGGTGCGCGCTTTGACGACCGCGTAACCGGGAAATTAGACGAATTTGCCCCCAATGCCAAAGTGATTCACCTAGATGCGGATGCCAGTGAATTTGGTAAACGTCGCGACCCCGACGTTGCACTAGACAGCGACTTAAAACTGACACTGCCAGCCCTACACTGCTTATGCGACATTAAGCCTTGGCAACAGATTGTCGATCAGCGTAAACACGACTTTGTTTGGCGCTACGACCACCCAGGCTCGCATATTTTTGCCCCCAGTATGCTTAATGACTTAAGTAAAATGATCGACAACAATACCGTGGTTGCCTGTGATGTTGGCCAACACCAAATGTGGGTGGCTCAGCACATGCAATTTGATGGGCCTGAAAACCACCTGTCTAGCGCAGGCTTAGGTACGATGGGTTTTGGCTTGCCCGCAGCCATTGGTGCTCAGTTTGCTCGCCCTAACGATACGGTCATCAATGTATCGGGTGATGGTTCATTCATGATGAACGTACAAGAGCTCACTACGATTAAGCGCGCCAAGCTTCCGGTAAAAATGTTGCTAATCGACAATAATCGTTTGGGCATGGTTCGCCAATGGCAAAACTTATTCTTTAATGGTCGCTTTAGCGAAACCATTCTTGATGACAATCCCGATTTTGTGAAAATGGCCTCAGCTTTCGATATTCCTGGTGAAACCATTAGTAACAAAATTGACGTACACGCAGCCTTGCAACGGATGCTCGACAGCGAAGGTCCCTACTTACTACATGTACTGATTGATGCAGAAGAAAACGTATGGCCATTGGTGCCACCGGGTGTGGCCAACGACAAAATGATGGAGGACTGCTAATGCAACATTCACTAACCATTACAACCCAAAGCCAAGCCGATGTACTAGAACGTGTATTACGGGTGACACGTCACCGTGGTTTTTTAGTACAATCGATGCACATTGAGCATATCAACACTCAACAGCCTGCATCTTATGCGATTGAATTGAGGGTTAGCAGTGAGCGGCCCATCGCTCAACTCGCCAATCAACTGGTTAAGTTGTTCGATGTTGAACAAGTGCAATTAAAACAATTACAAGCTGTAGCTAGCCCAACAGTGGCTATAGCTTAAACAATTAGCAAACACAGATTAACGGAGTAAACCGCAATGCCTAAACTGCGAAGTGCCACCACCACCGAAGGCCGTAACATGGCCGGAGCGCGCGCCCTTTGGCGGGCAACAGGAACCAAAGAAGAAGATTTTGGTAAGCCGATTATCGCGGTAGTGAACTCATTCACTCAGTTTGTACCAGGTCACGTTCACCTTAAAGATTTAGGTCAATTAGTGGCTAGGTCTATTGAAGACGCAGGCGGTGTAGCCAAAGAATTCAACACGATTGCTGTCGACGACGGTATTGCCATGGGCCACGGCGGCATGTTGTACAGCTTGCCGTCACGCGACCTTATTGCCGACTCAGTAGAATACATGGTGAACGCACACTGCGCCGATGCCATGGTATGTATTTCTAACTGTGACAAGATTACTCCGGGAATGTTAATGGCCGCGATGCGGATCAATATTCCGGTTATCTTTGTTTCTGGCGGCCCAATGGAAGCCGGTAAAACCAAACTAAGCGATCAAATCATTAAACTTGATTTGGTAGACGCAATGGTAATGGGTGCCGATCAAAATGTATCAGACGAAGACAGTGAAAAAGTAGAACGCAGCGCTTGCCCAACTTGCGGCTCTTGTTCTGGCATGTTCACCGCTAACTCGATGAACTGTTTAACCGAAGCGCTAGGTTTAGCTCAACCAGGTAATGGTTCAATGCTAGCCACTCACGCCGACCGCGAAAAATTGTTTGTAAACGCGGGGAAACGTATCGTTGATTTATGTACTCGCTACTACCAACAAGATGACGAAAGTGCTTTGCCACGCTCAATCGCTACCTTTAAGTCCTTTGAAAACGCTATGACCCTTGATGTCGCGATGGGTGGCTCAACCAACACCGTATTACACCTATTAGCAGCCGCCCAAGAAGCAGGCGTAGATTACAACATGGACCATATGGACCAGTTATCTCGCAAGGTGCCTCAGTTATGTAAAGTGGCCCCGTCCACCAACAAATACCATATGGAAGACGTGCACCGCGCTGGCGGGATTATGGGTATTTTAGGTGAGCTAGACCGCGCCGGATTAATTAACCGTGATGAGCCAAACGTAATGGGCGAAACCATGGCCGATACCTTGGCTAAATGGGACGTGATGCAAACCCAAGATGAAGCGGTATTAGACTTTTACCGAGCCGGGCCAGCGGGTATTCGCACCACTAAAGCCTTTAGCCAAGATTGTCGTTGGGACACCTTAGACCAAGACCGCGCAGAGGGGTGTATTCGCAGCCTAGAGAATGCCTTTAGCTTAGAAGGTGGCTTGGCCGTATTGAAAGGTAACATCGCCCTAGATGGGTGTATTGTTAAAACCGCTGGTGTCGATGACGACAATCTTGTGTTCCGCGGTCCGGCTTGTATCTTTGAAAGCCAAGATGACGCGGTGGCTGGTATTTTAGATGGCACAGTAAAAGCCGGTGACGTGGTGCTAATTCGCTACGAAGGCCCTAAAGGTGGCCCTGGTATGCAAGAAATGCTCTACCCAACCTCTTACCTTAAGTCGATGGGACTGGGTAAGAAGTGTGCCTTATTGACTGACGGACGCTTCTCTGGCGGTACTTCTGGCTTATCTATTGGCCATGTCTCACCAGAGGCCGCCAGCGGTGGTATCGTCGCTTTAGTTGAGCCAGGCGATATTATCGACATCAATATTCCTGAGCGTAGCATTAGCCTCGAGGTCAGCGATGTTGAACTGTCTGAGCGACGTGCAGCGATGGAAGCAAAAGGCAGCGATGCATGGCGACCTGTTGGCCGTATTCGTGAAGTTAGCACCTCACTTAAAATGTACGCTCACTTCGCCACCAGCGCCGACAAAGGCGCGATACGCGATCAAAGCAAACTAGACTAAACAAACATTAACTTGTTTAATTAAATAGCCCGGTTCACCGGGCTTATTTTTTAGTTGCTCAGACTGGATGATTTACCTTATTCTCTGCCTCAGGTTACTCGGTAGTAGCCGATAATTATCTTTTGCTTTAGAAAAATCAGTATTACAGACTTTGTTACCCCCGAGTTGAGATTCAATTATGACGCAACACTTACCCAGTGCTAACGAATACCTTCGTCGCATATTACTCTCGCCAGTATATGAAATAGCCCAAGTCACCCCGCTACAAGATATGACTAAATTATCTAAGCGGATGGCTAATCATATTTTGCTGAAGCGTGAAGATCGCCAATCGGTGCATTCGTTTAAACTACGTGGTGCCTACAACAAAATCGCTCAACTCAGCGAACAACAACGCCAACGCGGAGTGATTGCTGCATCGGCAGGTAACCACGCCCAAGGCGTGGCCATGTCGGCGCAACGTCTCAATATTTCCGCCATCATCGTAATGCCTACCACCACTCCCGACATTAAAGTTGATTCAGTGCGAGCTATGGGCGCTGACGTGCGCTTAGTCGGTGACAATTTCGATGAGGCTAGCCACTACTGCAAACAACTAGCAGCAGAACACGCTTATACCTTGATCCCTCCCTTTGATGACGTAGACGTGATCGCAGGCCAAGGCACTATAGGCAAAGAGTTGCTTGAACAAGACATGCATCTAAATGCGGTATTTGTACCGGTGGGCGGCGGCGGCATAGCTGCAGGTGTGTCGGTTTACATTAAGCAACTGATGCCACAGGTTAAAATCATTGGTGTAGAAGCCGAAGACTCCGCTTGTTTAACCGCTGCGCTAGCTGCTGGTAAGCCCACCCCGCTTGAACGAGTGGGTCTATTCGCCGACGGCGTAGCTGTGAAGTTAGTGGGCAGCGAAACCTTTCGCCTTTGTCAACAATATCTCGATGAAGTGATTACCGTTAACTCTGACGAAATTTGTGCCGCGGTTAAAGATATTTTTGAAGATACCCGCGCCATATCAGAGCCCTCTGGGGCCCTAGCACTGGCAGGTTTAAAAGCCTATGCCCAGCGGCATAAACTAACAGACCAACGCTTAGCAGCTGTATTATCTGGTGCTAACGTAAACTTTCATAATCTACGTTACGTATCAGAGCGCACCGAATTAGGAGAGAAAAAAGAGGCAGTATTAGCGGTTAATATCCCAGAGCGCCAAGGCGCTTATTTAGAGTTTGTCGAACACTTAGGTGGGCGCGCCATCACCGAGTTCAACTACCGTTACGCAAACGACCAACAAGCAAGTATCTTTGTCGGTATTCGAGTCAGTAATAGCGATAAAGAGTTGCCACTATTATTAGAGAGGCTAGACAGTAGCGGCTATCACGTTGCCAACCTCAGTGATGACGAGCTAGCCAAGCAACATGTGCGCTACATGGTGGGCGGACGCCCCGGTAAAAGGCTAAACGAACGCCTCTATAGCTTTGAGTTTCCTGAACAACCGGGCGCCTTGCTTAAGTTTTTACGTACCTTAGGTTCACACTGGAACATCACCCTATTTCATTACCGTAACCATGGCTCGGCTTATGGTCGCGTCTTAGCAGGCTTTGAATTTCAAGACAGTGACAAACAAGCCTTCACTGAGCATTTAGCGCAACTAGGCTTTGATTACCGCGACGAAAGTGACAATACCGCCTATCAGTTTTTTCTTGCCCATCAAGATTAAAGACTTAGCCCAATAGCGCAACGCTGATCTTATTAACCCGATTATCGCGAATAATCGGGTTATTCGGTTTATGCGCGTGACCCAAAGTAAACAAAGCCCTATATAGAAGCTTGGTTTTTGGCTTTTCTATATTGGATACCTTACTTATGTTGAAATCGACTCATGTTATTTCAGTGCTGCTTGCTGCGGTTAGTTTCAGCCTCAGCGCCGATACTCTCACCCTAAAAAATGGCAGCGTATTACAAGGCACTTTACTGAGCCGAAGCAGTGATAACATCCAGTTTGAAGTTGCCGGTAATAGCATGACCTTTAATACCGCCGACGTACAAGGATTAGAGCTAGACTTAGCGGCCCCGACCAAGGCAGAGCCAACAATTAGCCAGCCAAGCAGTAAGCAGCCAGTAGCAACACAAAGTACCATTCCGGCTGGTACGCCATTAATGATTAGCCTTAACTCGCCACTGAGTAGCCGCGAACACCCATCAGGGCATCGCTTTAGCGCAACACTTGAAGGTGACCTTTTGGTAAGCGGACAGCTTATCGCTAGCAACGGTAGCACGGTATACGGCAGAGTATTAGAAAGCCAACAAGCTGGCCGCTTAGCCGGAAAATCTAGCATAAGCATCGCACTCACCGACATCACTATCAATGGTCAACGGGTTGCCATTCAAACCAATAGTTTTAGTGGCTTAGGTGATGCTCAGGCTAAAAACACCGTTAAGAAAACGGCCGGAGGGGCAGCCATTGGAGGCCTAATCAATGGTAGTGATGGGGCTAAAGATGGCGCCAAGGTAGGCGCGGGTTTATCCTTACTAACCCGCGGTGGCGCGGTACAAATCCCGGCTAACACCTTGTTAGAGTTTCATACCAGTGCTCAAGTTAATATTTAGTCATTAGCTCAAGGTAAAGGATACCGAGTTACTGCTCGGTATCTGCCCAGTTAAACTTGCTTTCGTCTACGCCATGCTTGGCTTCGTTAATTCGCTCACGACGTAATAACTCTTCTTCTCGAGCCGAATCAATTTCATGCATAATCGCCGCAATATCGGCCACCGTATCGCTTTGTTTAAACTCACCGGTCAGCTCGGTACCAGCAGTTAGTTCGCCTTTTTCATACAAAGCCCAAATTTCTTTGGCGTATTCGGTCGTCAACAATTCGGGGGCGTATTGGCCGTAGTAGTCGCGCATATTGTTCACATCACGCGCTAACATCCACTCTGCATTATTATTAGCTGCAGCGTCGACTGCTTGCGGTAGGTCAATGATCACTGGACCGTATTCATCCACTAGCACATTAAATTCAGACAAATCGCCATGGATCAACCCTACGCAGAGCATACGCACCACATAACGCATCATCATTTCATGGTCTTCTAGCGCTTGCTCGGCGGTCATCAATACGTCATTGAGTCGTGGCGCTACGAAGCCTTCATCGTCGGTGACTAACTCCATCAGTAAAACACCATCAAAACAGCCGTAAGGCTCAGGCACTCTCACACCAGCCGCCGCTAGCTTATATAAAGCATCAACTTCGGCACTCTGCCAAACTTTCTCTTGCTGCTCACGACCAAACCCGGAACCTTTTTCCATCGCCCGGGCACGGCGACTGTTGCGTACTTTACGCCCTTCTCGATAGGCGACGGCTTGTTTAAAGCTTCGCTGAGTGGCGTCTTTATACACCTTGGCACAGCGGATTTCGTTACCACAGCGTACGATATACACTGAAGCTTCTTTACCGCTCATCAATTGGCTTTTAACCTCGTCAACTAAACCATCGTCAACTAAGGGCTGTATTCTCTTAGGTATTTTCATATCGCTCTTATACCTTAGTTAGCTAGCAGATGGAATATTAAGCTTACAAACCATCAGTGATTATTAAGCAAATGCATTGATATAATGTACTACTTCGTGAGGGCTGCCTGCAGCCAACTGGCATGCTCATTGGGTTTAACAAACGTCCAAGCAACAAAACGACTGACTTTTTGCCCTTGTCCCATTTTAATCGTTTCAACTTGCAGAGCACCCTCCCGCTTTAAGGCTTGATAAACGCCTTTAAGGTTAGCTTCTTTAGATATTAAACTCGTAAACCACAGGGATTGAGTAGCAAATAACTGGCTTTCGCTGATCATATTTTTGACAAAGCTCAATTCCCCTCCCTTACACCACAATTCGTTACTTTGGCCTCCAAAATTAAGCTTTTTCTGATTACTGGCACTGGCTTTTAAATTACTCTGCTTACGCTGAGTCCCTGCCAAAGCTTCAGCTTGTGAAGCATGAAACGGGGGATTGCACAACGTGGCAACAAAACAGTCATCGGCTTGTATCATACCTTGAAAAATATGCTGACTACGCCGTTGTAGCCGTAATTCTATATTGCTACTTAGTTGTGGGTTTGCCGCAATGATCAAGCCCGCAGACCTCAATGAGTCGCTATCAATATCTGAACCGACAAACGACCAAGCGTACTCACTGCTACCCACCAAAGGGTAAACACAGTTCGCGCCCACTCCCACATCTAAACAACGCACCTTATTGCCACGCGGAATACTACCGGCATTGCTGCTAGCCAGTAAATCGGCCAAGTAATGGATGTAATCAACACGCCCCGGAATTGGCGGACAAAGATTATGTTTTGGTATTTTCCAATCTTGTATGTGATAGAAGTGCTTTAGCAGGGCCTTATTTAAACAAAGCACCGCTGCAGGATTAAAGAAATCGATAGATAAATCGCCGTACTTATTAGGCGCAACAAAAGTTTGCAGCTCAGGACAGCTATTGATTAAGGCCGGAAAATCATACCGTTGTCGATGTTTATTACGAGGGTGCAGCTGACTTTTAATGGCGGGGTGAGCCTTTTTTTTATCATGCATTTTTGTTGCTGAGCCTAAACATTCAGGAATACCCAATGGATTATAAAGCGAAGCGCCAATAAAGGCTTGTATCGATTACCATCCAGCAAACAATCCAGTTAATGACAAAACTGTGATCAACACTGATGACAAAAAACTCAATATAGTGAAGGATATCATTATCAATTGCTAAGTAATTGAACCTTCAGAGGCTTGTGTGAAAAAGATGACAAATTAACTACTTACAGATCATCGTTGATAGCTAAATCACTTCATAAGCTCTGCTAACAGCAATCTTACAAGGAAAGTATAATATGTTTAAACACCTACTGTATGGTGCGCTACCCTTTGCCGTGCTTACGGCACTGAGTGGCTGCTCAGACGCCCCCGAACCAGAAAAAGAACTGCCTACCGGCGAAGCTAAAGCCGAAAACTTATTAGATATGAGTAGCATCGCCGTAGACGATCAACCCGCTCTTGCCAAAGACTGGTACAAAGGTGCGGTATTTATGGAGATTTTTGTTCGGAGTTACAAAGACTCAGACGGTGATGGCATTGGCGATTTTAAAGGCCTCACCTCGCAACTGGATTACCTTACAGAGCTAGGCGTAGAAGGGATATGGCTAATGCCCTTTAGCGAAAGTTCAGATAAAGACCATGGCTATGAAGTCGTCGATTATCGTCGCATCGAAAGCGATTATGGTACTCGCGAGGATTTTGATGAGTTTTTGGCGCAAGCGCATGCCCGCGGCATTGGCGTAATCGCTGATTACCTAATCAACCACAGCTCGGGTGATAACCCAGTATTTATCGATGCCAATAACAATGCGGGGGGTAAACGAGATTGGTATATGTGGGAAAACACTAACCCTGGGTGGACAAATTGGTCTGGTTCAGACTCTTGGCATAAGGGGCAATACGGCTATTACTACGGAATATTCCAATCTAATATGCCAGATTACAACTTTCACAATCAGGAAGTGCTTGAGTTTCATTATAACAACTTACGCTACTGGCTAAATGCAGGAATGGATGGCTTCCGTTTTGATGCCATGGCTCATCTCATCGAAAATGGTCCCAACCAATGGGCAGGCCAACCCGAAAACGCCGCCATTATGTACGGTATTCAGCAACTGGTGATGGAAGACTATCAAAACCGCTATATGATTTGTGAAGACTCAGGTAATTCGCTAGCCGCCACCCAAACAGATTTTTGCGGTTCAGCTTTTTCCTTCTATCTCAATTATTCGATTATGAATACCGTTAAAAATGGTAGCACCGAGAATAGTGGGATAAGTGAATGGCTCGTGCAGCCTTCATTAAGCAGCATGGGCTTATTGTTAGCCAACCATGATAGTTTTGCAGGTGAACGCATCTTTGAACAGGTAAATGGTGACGAAGCTAAATACCGTTTAGCCACCGCCACTTTACTGACGATACCGGGCCAACCCTTTGTTTACTACGGGGAAGAAATTGGTATGGGGCATACCAAAAATAGTGGTGGTGATTACTTACTAAGAGCACCAATGAGTTGGACAAGCGAAGGAGGTTTTACCACCGGTATCCCTTATCGCGCGATAGCCAGCAATACTGCTAACTACAATGTGGCCGGCCAACTAGCTGACACTAACTCACTCTACCATCACTATAAAAAGCTCATTCAACTTCGCAAGACCACCCCCGCTTTACGTAGCGGAGACCTTAGTGTTTTACACGTAGGAGAAGTGCTCGCTTACCGCCGTTCAGTCTCAACAGGAGATGTTTTAGTCGTGCTGAATTACAGCGACAGCAACCAAGCGGTGAATATTCCTTTAGAGGAATCATCAGCGGTGTTAAGCCCGCTAGCCGGGTTTGGGTCTAGCCCTCTTACTAGCAGCTCTGCAGGCGAGCTTAATCTAAATCTGCTGCCACACGAGATAAGAATTTACCAATACTAAAACCACCCATAATGCTCAGGGTCTGTTAGCGTCACGCTAGTCAGCTCGCTGAGCATTTATCGAACAAACTCAATCAACCATTCGCCACCTAAAGCAACATCAACTCGCTGCTGTTGTAGCTCTAGCAGATTGGATTGCTGTTGCCATTGTGTCAGTAGCTTACCGTTAAAACTCACTGCTTTAACCCTCTGGGTCACCGCCAAGTTTACCAATGCCAACTGATAGTTACGCGTCAAAGGAGAATCAGCGTATTGCCCCTTCGCAGGCAATATAGCGATCCGCAACTGCTGGCTGGTGGTATCAACCTTAAAGTCAGTCTCTTGGATTTGTTGCTGCTGATAGGCAATGCTACTGCCGTCATCTTCAATTAACCGCCCCTGCGCCCGTCCTTTTTCGTCTAGCACAATTAATAAATCCAAGTCGTTATTTTCAGCTTGGCGAGGAATAATATGGCCCGCTTTTACAAACAACGGTAAGCGGTATACCTCATCAACATACAAATCTTGATTAAAGTTCCCCCCATTGCTGCTGAGCATTTGCTTAGCACGGTAATCAAACCATTGGCCTTTAGGTAAATAAACAGCGGTCGTTTTAGCCTTATCTTTAGCTTCCAAGGCAACCAGTAAGGCATCGCCTATCAACTTCATTGAGCCATTCACTCTGGCTTTTGGATCTTCTTGATAGCCATAAACCAAGGGAGCGACTACCGCCTTACCTTCTCGCCAAGCGTGGTGTGCAAGCGTGTAATAATAAGGATTTAGAGCATAACGCTGCTTTATGTTGAACAGATTACTGACGGTATCGCCCATTCTGTCTGGTGCGGTTTCTTTACAATTACAAAGGTTAAGTGTGTGGGGACGAACGGGTACATCAGTAAACAATGCAGTAGCCAACCATTGAGTATATTGCTCATCCCATGGTGTGCCATGAAAACCACCAATATCAGAACCAAAGTAATCAATCCCAGACAAGCTCATATGCATTTGGGCATTAAAATGGCTACGCAAATTTGCTAGATTTACGCCAATATCTCCCGACCACATTGCTACCCCGTATGATTGGCTGCCAGCAGTGCCGGAACGGCTCATAATAAACGGCCGTTGGCTACGCTGGTTGCGTATGTAACCTTGGTGAATGCTGCGACTCCAAAGCAGATTGTAAAGATTGTGCACACTTGCGTGGTCATGTTTATGTTCGCCATCAATATCTACACCTGCGTACCACGCTTTGCGGTGATAAATTTCTGGTTCACCTAAATCGGTCCAATGCGCAATAACACCATCATCAATTAACGCTTCACGACGGTAGTCATGCCAAAAAGCAGCACCTTTTTCACTGGAAAAATCGAGCATGCCACCTTTGCCCCACCATGGGTTATCTTTTATATAAGCAGGGTTCATACAAGGTGGCTTGCAGCTACGCGCTAGAGCACCAGCATGCGCTAATGAATCGTATTCATTAAGCGCGCCACCGATGTAAGGTTCTTCAATCACCATGACTCCAATACCACGCTGCTTTAAATCGGCAATTTTTTGTTTAGGCTTGGGGAAATTGTTTTCATCCCAAGTGAGAGAACCCATTTGAGTGTGTTTAGCATTTTCTTTTATGCCACCAAACCATTGCAGATCAAGAACCACTCCAGACAAAGGAAACTGCGCTTTTTGTAGCGAAGCGAGTTTGCTGTCTAACTCCTGCCAGTTATCAAAGCCATACTCCGACAACCATAAGCCAAACATCGCTTTAGGCGGTACCGGCGGACGACCAGTAAGCGCGAGATAACGAGAACGTAAATCCGCAAGATTTTCACCCGCAATTAATAGGATACGAGCCCGTTGGCCTTTGCCCTGTATTTGATAAGGCGCGTTTGTAAAATCAAACACTAGCGGCTCAATATGGTCAAAAAATAAGGCTAAATTTTGCTTACCCTCGCCTAATAAATACATGATAGGAATTTGGGTATTACCCACTGCACCTTCGCCTTGATATACCATAGCGTTACCCATGCGGTTACCCGGTAAACGTTTGCGACCTAGCCAATCCCCATCGGCCTTCCCTTGAGTATTGTGCTGTTGTCCTAAACCATAAACTTGCTTAATACCGCCTTTAGTTAAGCTTAACTTCCAGCGATTGTTAGCCTGTGATTCGATGCAAAGCACGCTCAAGGCTTGTTTTGCGTGTGCCGCATCACCAAGCGATAAGCACTGGCCATGTTGCTCGGGGATGATGTTGTACCAAGGACTAGTTATCTCCTCAGTAATAGGACTTAAGGGCACCGACAATAAATTGGATGCAGCGAGCATTAAGCTAGGCTTAAATTGGTTAAGCGCTGGCGAACCCGTGGTTAACACCACTGTGTGCTCATCTAATATCTGGCTTTGCCAAATCGGGCCTGCTGAATAAGCCGACAAACTACCAATACATGCCAGCAAAGCCACTACACTTTTAGCTGCTAACTGCCCATACCTAGCCATGATTAATCCTTATGTAAGCACCATAATAAGTGACCTTAACAGCAAACTATGCTCTCAATAACTAAATTAATCAGTAGTGGGGGAAACTGTGATTAACTCAACTTTAACCAGCAAAAAGCCGCCCAATAGTGCGAGGGGAATGGGTATAACAGTTGACAAAAAACCAAGGTGACAATAGTTAGACTTAGTACTCTGGCGAACCCTAGTCAATATTGTTCAGGGCGCCGAGATTAACGATTTACTCATAAACTTACTGTAAGGGTCTGCTTGATAGCTAGCAAAAGGGCCACAAAAATCAAAACCAAAAGACTGATACAAAGACCAAGCTGGGGCAAATGCCTCCATTGAGCCAGTTTCTAAACTTAATTTCTGATAACCGCGAGATAGAGCCTCATCCAATATATGGCGCAGCAACGCTGCTGCTACCCCTTTTCGCAAATGAGCATTGGCAGTGCGCATTGATTTAAGCTCTGCATGTTGCTCATTGAGCTGCTTTAGTGCGCCACAGCCGGCCAATTCATCACCTAACCATAAACACCAAAAGCTCACATCGCCGGCCTGTAAGCCACTCACATCTAGAGTATGAACACTTTCAACCGGGGAGTGACAAAGCATATCTTGGTGATGTTCTTCCAATAAAGCGCGCACTTGCGGCTCCGTTACGTCGCTTAATCGTATATCCATCACAGCATCTCCCTATGTTTAGCTTAGTTTTTCTTCACTTTACCTTAGAGCTGAGCTTGAAACCAAGTAGAGATGAGAGAGGGTAACAGAGTGTTAACCACGCTCCATATGGATCTGCGGATCACTCATCGGGTTAAACCCAAAGGCACGATATAATTGCTGGGCATCTTTACAAACTAATTTAAAACGACGAATATCCTGCAACTGAGGATGCGCCATAATACGGTGCATCATGGCTTTAGCTAACCCCTTACCTTGATGCTCTTCTAACACAAAAACATCAGCTAAGTAGGCGACGGTAGCATAATCTGAAACAACCCGAGCAAATGCAACTTGCTGTTGGTTTAAATTGAATGCGGCAAAGCATAGAGAATTATCAATTGAAGTTTTAACAGCACCTTTAGATATTCCCTTGGCCCAATAGCTTCGCACCAATACTTGGTGAATTAACGACACATCAAGCTGAGCTTTATCAGTGCCTACGTAGTATCCCTGTTGCATTGTTAGGCCCTCCTCATTCCATGAACTAAACATGACACTTGCCAAAGTTCTGTAAATCTAGCTAGAGCTTAAAAAACAAACAAGTTGGAGAAAGTAACGTTTAGTAACTTTGAAATTAGCATTTGTAACAAATATGAAACAAACCTTCGCCAAGCCTATAACAGCCAGCCGTTCACTGATTTAAACCAATGGTGACCAATAGAGTAAGCCAACAGAGATTATTAAAAAATGAGACACAAGGCAGGCAAGCCTTCATCTGTACATTTACATTTTTCGGGATATTAGCTGGCGCGATTGCGCCAACTGGTCACCGAACGCTGTTAGCCAATATCCGCGTGAACCTATAGGCAATAGGTTTATCTCGCCGTTTTACGGGCTTTAATTAGCTTTTAGGCAACAAATAAAAATTGGGCTGCCAGCGCTCCATGTGGATTTCGGGGTGAGCCAATTCGGTAAAACCAAATTGTTCATATAAAGAATGAGCATCTTGAGTGGCTAGTTTAAAGCGGCGAATACCCTGTAATTTTGGGTGAGCCATAATACGGTGCATTAAAGCTTTAGCTAAGCCCTTGCCTTGATGTTCCTCTAATACAAACACATCGGCTAAATAGGCAAAAGTGCTATAGTCACTAATCACTCGAGCAAAACCCACTTGCTGTTTATTGTAATCATATACCGCGAAGTTTAACGAGTTTTCGATAGACTGCTCTACAGTAGCTTTAGGGATACCTTTGGCCCAATAAGAATGATGTAGCACATGATAAATAAGGTCTATATCTAACTCGGCCTTATTAGTGCTAATGTAATATTCTGGATGCATTTAACAACGCTCCCTTCAGCTGAAAAATCAGTACCCACTACAAATAATCTACCGATAGTCCGGCTTTAACACAAGGTTTTAACAGTGATTCAGTGTTGAAAATGGCTTTATTGCTATAGGATTATAAAATTCATAAACTTAATAAAAAGTTATTGTTTTTAAAAGCTAAAATCACTGGGGTAGAGGTGAAAACCATCAAAATCCTGCTTACTTAACGGGCACCCTAACTGACGTAAAATGGCGTAACACATCGAATAATGAAAGAAAAAGTTTGGCAACATGTAAAGCTGTAAGTAGCGCAAGCCGGTCAACTCCAATTTGGCAAAGCCCGCAGTGGTAGTTATGCGTAACTCTTCGGCGCCAATAAACTGTTCAGTCTTTAGCTGTTGTAAATACTGAATAGAGTGTTGAACTTGTAACCTTAAGCTATCCACACTTAGCGTTTCAGCATTGAAGCTCACGATGTCTTCCCTCGCTAAAGGGCAACAAGCGCGCAGGGAAAAATTAATAGCGGTACTCAATTGCTGGCCCAGCGAAAACATGTTGTCGGCTAAGCGAGCGTCCAACAACGCCGATTCTGCTAATTGCTGTTCGTTAGCAAAACTGTCCATCTGTTCCAGCAAAAGGGCTATTTGTCCTAAATAATGAATAAACACCGGCACCGACGCCGAGTACAAGGTAGTGTTAGAATAAGGGGGCATGACACATCATCCTTAAATCAATCATATGGTATAACAACTCTTAATCAGTAAACTGGCAAGATCTTATTATGGAATTATCCATCTGGAAGCGATTCAAAAAGCTAATCGGCAAAGCGTTATTAGAGCAGCAGCGTGTTTGGATTATTTCCCGCCACGACAGTTTGGCACAACAAGATATTTACCCTTTAAGCGAATCAGAATTAAGCCAACGCACTTGGCAACAGCGGGGCTTCTCTGTCAGTGCAGCCAGTCGAATTGAGCGTCTGTTGCCGGGTTCATTAATCGAGCTACCCTGCCAAGAACATCATGTCACCGTGACGAGAGTCAAATAACTTATTCGAACGAAGCACAATGGGTGCAGACCGAATGATGATTGGGTTTCAAGCAAAGGCTTGACCAGTAAAATGGCACTAAAAAAGGGCCGCTAAGGGCCCTTTAGAAACAAAGGTAATGGCCTAAGGAGCCATAGTGTCCACGTTAAGCACTAGGCCTGTAAAATCATCGGTAGCCACCGCTGAGTATACTGCGCCATTGGCCACAGTAGCCATGCTCATGACCGCTGGGGTGTAAGTATCATCACTGGCCAAAATCACAGCAAAGGTGTATGCGCCTGCGGGTACATTAAGTACAGCTGTACCTTTAAAATCAACCCCTGACAATACCGCCGTATCTGCGCTAAAGTTACCATCGGCAGAGGCATGAATGTCTACCAAACCTAAGCCTGCGGCGGTCGGGCTAGCATGCACTACACGAATCTTAGAGTATAAGGCTACCGAGCGTAAATCTTCGGCTATCACTAACGGTTCAATGGTATTATCGCTAATAGCGTTTAGTTTACCCACCGCATAGATACTGGTTTCAGCGCCGGCGTCTAACATCACTCCAGGGGCATCAATCACCACCAAACTATTATCGACACTGGCAGCCACACTTAGGTCATAAGTCGTGGCCGGTAAGTCGATGCTACGAAACTCTTTAAACATAATATTGGTTAGGCCAGCTACCGCCGCATCACTAGCCAAAACATCAACCGCTGGCGCGTCATCTACGGCATGTACAACCCGAACATGGCTGGTTTCGCCCATGTCTCGTACAATACCGACTTCGTTACCGTCGGCCAACAATAGGTTTACCGGAGACAAGCCCCCCATGTCGGTATTAGGCACGGCGGTTAGCATTAAGTCACTACCACCAGCAATAGCTATGTCTCCACTATCAAACACCACTGTTTTGTCACCAGTACCGGTAATGCGAATTCGGTAGGTATCTGCTGGTACGGTTACGGGTAAATCGGCACTGTCGATTTTAAATTCTAGGTTAGTCACTGCTGCGTCTACACCAGTAATATCATCTTCGGTAGACAGGTAGATATCTACACCACCTACTCCTGGGTGGCCATGCAATACATCAATACGTACACTGCCAGAATCTACCGCAATGTTACTTCTCGACAAGACAACCGGCTCAAGTGCAGCAGCCGTATTTAACGCAATAATGTCATACTGCATTTCCGGCGAGAATTCCAAGTTTGCAGCTATCACTTCAGCATTATCACCAGGAAGAATGGCGTCAACACTAATATCATAACTACCAGAAGTAACCGGTACCCAAGCACTACCTTGGCGGTAATCAACCATATTTAATCCAGCAAATGTTTCACCGTTCGCTTTTACTTCAACCATCGGAGCGTCTGCACTGGCATGGGTGACACGAACAAACGACAAAGGTACGGTAACGTGGTCATCGTCGCTGCCACATGCTGCTAGCAGAACTGCAGAGCCGATTAGTAAGCCTGATTTTACAAGTTTCATCTTCATTCCTTAACTATTCTTGTTTTGGTTTCACAGAGATCTACGGCAAGGAATTTGGTTACGATCACTACTGAGTTTTTCAACGCTGTAGCTATCACCGCATTTCACAGCGCAGTGGCAAATATTCACAGCAAGTCTTGGCAGGTAAATCTATAGCCAAGGCATTGAAAAGGATGGGGTACATCTTACTGCAACAATAGCGACGCAAAAATGTCACATAAAAGTCATAGGCTACTGCTTTATTTGCCAGCGACTCGAGATAAACATGGAACGTAATCAATCTACATTTGTAGCCTGTAGCTTTGGCTTATTGCTAGCTAGCGCTTTTACTATTAGCCCTGCTCAGGCGATCAAGCAGCCAATAAGCCCAGTAAAAAAATTACAGGTAAGCTGTAAGACTAGTCAGCAGCCACCGCAAACTACGTCGCTACAAAGCCTAAAGCTAGAATTAGTCGCCAGTCATTTTTCAGGAAGTGAGTTTGATACTTCATCCGCTGAAATTGTTTCTTACGACGCCTGCAGTGACAAACTGTATGTGGTTAATGCCAAAGATCAAAGTGTTGACGTTTTAAGCCTAAGTGACAGCAACAGCGCCCCCAGTAAACACGGTAATATCAATCTGCAGGCCGCCGCCCATAAAGCCGGGATTAAAATCGGTGACGCTAACAGCGTAGTGGCTAAAAATGGCCTAGTGGCAGTCGCCATTCAAAACCAACATAAGCAACAAAATGGCATTATTGCTTTATATCGCTCAGACGACCTCAGCCTAATCAATAGCTACCCAGCGGGCGCCCTACCCGACATGGTTACCATGACTGAGGACAGTCGTTACTTGCTCAGTGCCAACGAAGGCGAGCCAAATGGTGATTACTCTGTTGACCCAGAAGGCTCCGTTACTATCGTAGATCTCGCCACAGGCTTTAGTGATCAACAAGCCACCGTGACCCAAGTTGATTTTAGGCATTTTAACCAAGATCAGCCCCGTCATCATGAGTTAGACCAGGTACGCTTACCAAGCCCGTTGGGCGCGAGTGTCGCTCAAGATTTAGAGCCTGAATATCTCGCCTTAACCAGACATGGCAAAGTGGTGGTCGCGTTACAAGAAAACAACGCTATCGCGCTTATCGATATTGCCAGCGGCAAGGTAGACTCGATAAAAGGTTTAGGGCTTAAAAGCTGGGCATCAGTGGAAGATGGTGGCGATGGCGCCAAACTAGACCTAACCAACAAAGACAAACAGTTTATCCAAGCTAGCTACCCGCAACTGGCGGGTTATTACATGCCCGACTCTATCGCCACCTTTAATATCAAAGGCAATGATTACATCATCACTGCCAACGAAGGTGATGGCCGCGAATATGTCTATGCGACTACTCAGGCAAAATGTGAGGGAATGGACCACCAATGGGATGGCCAAGAGTATCAAGTAGGAGGCGGTGACGAAAACGCCAAGCACTACCAAAACAAAATTGGCGACTGTATTTCTTATACCGATGAGACCCGCGCTTACAAACTTAAAGTGGATGCTAAACACCCCTTAATGAATCAAACAAGCTATGGCCAAAAGGGCACCATTGCCAATAAAAAAGCGCTGGGGCGGATTAAAGTGGTGGCGGACAACAAAACAATTGGTGAAAATGATCTGGTTTACACCTTTGGGGCCCGCTCATTCTCTATTTTTGATTTACAAGCCAAGCGTATCTTTGATAGTGGTAACCAACTGTCAGATTTAGCTAATTCAAATAAACACTGGAATAGCAGTAATGACAATCAGTCCAGTGACGATCGCTCTGATGACAAAGGCGTAGAACCAGAAGCCATTGCAGTAGCAAACATCAATGGCTCAACCATTGCGTTTATCGGCTTAGAACGCCAAGGGGGAATTGCCGTTTATGATGTGTCTAAACCATCCTCACCAATAATGCTAGATTTCATTAACAATCGTGACTTTAACCAGCCTGTTTGCAGCAAAGTTGACCAAGATGGTGATTGTGAAAATAACCGTTATAACCCAAAAGCGGGCGATTTGGGCCCCGAATCTATTGCCTATTTTTCGCGCCTAGGCAAGCACTATATTGCCGTGGGTAACGAAGTGTCGGGTACCACAACAGTTTATCATTTGGCGATAAATTAACGCTTGATGCTACCCACCTCAAGCACTTGAGGTGGGACTAAGCACCACTGGTGACTACTTACAGCAAAACCTTTAAGAAAATACGCCTTACATTCATCGCGCTGATAACTCTGCGATATAAAGACAACAATACCACTTAACACTCAATCAACATCAAGTTTAAAGCTCACTATTAGGCCTTTATTTTTAGGCTTAAGCAGGTCAGTAGACACTCATCGGGCAACAACAGAATTGGGTTTAAGCACCATCAATAGTGTTTTTTGTTTTGCTGAATGTTAACTATGCCTCAAAAACTGAAGCAACCGTCGTGAAACCGCTTACTTTTTCTTAATTCCAAGCAAAAATTCTCTAAGATAAGCGCCATAAAAGGTTACCCAGCAATAATAGCAACTTGAGTTGCATGCTAAACGCCGACTATATTCCACGAAAAACCAACCAGAGGATCAGCAGCATGTCGCAGCCGTATACCAACCCATCTCTCAGTACCGCTGAGCGAGTCAAAAACTTACTGTCTCTTATGACTGTGGAAGAAAAAGTGGGGCAAATGCTGCAGCTACCCGCCAATATGCCAGGTAACATGGATAAGTTGGAAGCATGGAATGTCGGCAGTTATCTTCATTGCACTGGCAACATGGCAACCGATCTACAGCGGCGCGCCGCCAAATCGCGTTTAGGCATTCCTCTAATTTTCGGTATTGATGCGATTCATGGGCACTGCTTTGAAAATAGCGGTACTGTGTTTCCAACTCAATTAGCTTTATCTTGCGCTTGGAGTAAACCACTTGCCGAAAGCATGGCGCATATCACCGCTATCGAAACTAGAGCTTGTGGGCTACATTGGACCTTCTCTCCGGTATTGTGTGTAGGTCGCGATAGCCGCTGGGGCCGCATAAACGAAACCTTTGGTGAAGATCCTTGGTTAATTGGTGAGTTAGCTGTAGCCACTATTCATGGTTATCAAGGGGATACTCTAGCCTCTAATCAAACCATTTTAGCCTGCGCTAAGCACTATGTGGCGTACGGTGAGTCTAGCGGCGGCCGAGATTCCTACGAAGCAGATGTTTCTCCACGTAAACTCATGTCGATCTTTTTGCCTCCTTTTGAAAAAGCGGTGAAACAAGGCAAAGTGGCTACTTTAATGGCCGGATACCAAGCCATTGACGGTGTACCGTGCAGTGCTAGCAGCTGGCTAATGCGCGAAATCCCTAAGCAACAATGGGGCATGGAAGGCTTTATTGTTACCGATTGGAACAATATTGGATCTTTATACAAGACCCAAAAAGTGGCTAACGACTACCGTCATGCATCAAAAATAGCTGTAGAAGCTGGCAATGATATGATCATGAACACCCCTGAATTTTATGAAAGCACCGTTGACCTAGTGCATAAAGGCGAACTAGACATTGCCTTAATCGACGATGCAGTGGCCCGCATGCTCACCAGTAAATTCGACTTAGGTTTGTTCGATGATTTCCGCTATACCGATTTAAGCCAGAAAAACACCATTTTAGGTAAAGCTGAACATTGGGAAGCGTCTTTAGAAGCCAGCCGCCAATCGCTAACCCTACTGACCAACAACGGCATACTGCCACTGGTAGAGGCTAATAAGCCTAAAATATTGCTATGTGGTGCTAATGGCGATGACTCCATTGCCCAACTCGGAGACTGGTCATTTGGCTCCATTCAAGCAGATGCTGCCGACGACAATTATCATCGAGACGATACCGTAACGATGCGTTTAGGCTTGCAAGCCGCAGCCGATGCGGGTCGTTGTGAACTCAACTATGTAAGAGCTGCCGCTCCAGCTGAAGCCGATTTTGAAGAAATTGCCCAAGCGGTAGCCGCCGCCAATAACAGTGATATTGTGATTGCCTGTGTCGGCGATACTTTAAGCCAACATGGTGAGTTCCATGACCGAGCGAATCTAGACTTAAGCGGCCAACAACAGGCAATGTTAGAAGCCTTAAAAGCCACCGGCAAGCCATTAATTGTTATTTACATCGCCTCTAAACCGCTGACCATTAGCTGGGTAAAACAGCATGCCGATGCTTTAGTGTGTGCCTTTAACCCTGGAGCAAAAGGTGGCACCGCCTTAACAGAATTACTGTTTGGTGATTTAAACCCTAGTGGCAAACTCACCATTAGCTTTCCAGAACATGTTGGGCAAATGCCGGTATTTTACAATAAGTACGAAGGCTGGCACGCCTACTTGTCAAAACGCACTGACCACCAAGAGCGTTACATCGACATGCCAAGCTTACCGCTATTTTGCTTTGGTGAAGGGCAAACTTATACCCAGTTTGAATACTCTGAACTGACCGTTGAAACGCCAGTTCTAGAGGCTAATGATGACCTTGATAATGGGCCTAGCTTAGAAGTATCTGTCACCTTAACCAATACCGGCGAACGCAGCGGCACTGAAATTGCGCAGCTGTACATTCATGATTGTGTAGCATCGGTAACGGTGCCGGTAATGCAATTACGTGGATATAACAAGGTAGCGCTTGCAGCAGGCGAAAGTCGTAAGTTGTCGTTTAGCGTACCTTACCAAGATTTATCGCTGATAAACGCGCAGCTACAAAAAGTAGTTGAGCCGGGAGAGTTTAAAGTACTCGTCGGGGCATCGTCCAAAGCAGAAGACTTGCTGAGTGCAGACTTTAGCGTCAGCTAAAGGACAAAGCTGTTGTTCAAAAAGCCCTTAGCTGCCAGCTTAAGGGCTTTTTTTGGCCTCGGGGATGTGTAACAGCAAATCTGTTACCCCAAGATCGATGCCTTGCTGAGATAACATAGTACTTACTTGACCACGATGGTGAGTTTGATGATTAAAAAAATGCAGCACTAAACTGCCAAACAGCTGGCAATGAGCAACCCCTTTGCTGTTGAGATAAGTTAAATTGAGCTGTAAATCTTGTTCCGTTAACTGCTGTGTAAACGCCACTATCACTTTATCCATTGCCTCTCTTGCCGCCGCTAAGCGAGAGAGATCGGTGTGTATAATAGCGTCTAATGCCTTAGGGCTAGGCAAAGCCGACATATCCGCTAAACAACCGAAGCCACGAGGATGTGCAGCGAAACGCTGCAACCACAGCGTATCACCGACTAAAATATGGTTTAGAGTGGCAAAAATAGAGCCAAAGAACGCTCCTCGATTTTGCTCTAGTTGCTGCTGACTAAGCTGTTGCGCTGCGGTATAAACTTGCAGATTCATCTCTTGGTTGTATTGCGCCATCAACTCAAAAGCCGATTTCATTGCTTTGCTCCTGCCTTATCGGTTTACATCTAGCTCATAATGATAAAACTCAAGATCTTTCTTATAGCCAAGGCCTTCATATAAGGCTTGCGCTGGGTGATTATCCACTGCAGTGGCAAGCTCTAGGGCGATAGCATCAAGGTCAAGCGCATATTGCTTTGCTGCATTCATTAAGCTTCTTGCCACGCCTTGGCCGCGAGCGGCTTCACGCACATACAAGTCATTCAAAATGAGTATCGGCTTAGCTCGAGTAGATGAAAAGCTAGGGTATAACTGGATAAAGCCTAAAGCTTGCTGCTGTTGATAGTCAGATAAGGCTATCAAAATGGTCGACTGTTGGCCCTGCATCCGCTGTTCGATAAACGCTGTAGCTAATGACAAATCATCGGCTTGCTGGTAGAAAATTCGATACTGATTAAATAGCTCGGCCACGGTGTCCAAATGCATTAGACCGGCTTTAATAATGTTTACTGACATCCGTTAAATTCCTTATAAGCTAACGTTTATATGTCTAACCCTTACGCTAGCCAACATTGTCACTGTTGGCTAGCAAAAAAGCTTCGCGCTAAGCTTTATCTGTTAGCTCGTCGTCTAATACTTCGGTGGTATCGTCTTCACTGAAATATGCCATATCACGGGTATTTTTTTGCACTGCAATAGCGGCAAACAAACATAAGCTAAAAGCCATGGCATAAAAGCCTTTTTCACTCAATGACAGCGTGGCGTTGAACAAACCAATGGCCAGTAAAGCCACTGCGGTAGCCAATGAAAACCAACTCAAGGCAAAATAAATAGCCGTCACTTTAATCCCTTCCAGTTTATCACGAACCGATTTCTGTAGTGAGACAGCAGAGAACAAACCAAATAACAGCAGAGTGAAGTAATAGCCTTTTTCATTTAATTGCATTTCTGCATTCCATAAACCCAACAAATAAGCCCCGGTTCCAAGTATTAATGCAGCCCAAGATGCGCCAATAAATGCAGCGGTAGGTTTAGCTAAGTGATGATTTTCCATTTTGTTGTTACTCCTTAATGATGCCGCTAAAGCATCATTATCTAATTGATTAATAAATAGGGTATCGCAATCTGCTTTTAGCCAACGGAACGCTTAAGCAGCATAGCGGTGGTGTAATCTAGGCGAATTATAAAAGTGCTTGAGACGCGTTGTGTTGGTAAAGCACCACCGAATGTTGTAATAAATCTTTGTCGTTTAAGTAGCGAGCTATACTGGTAAAAGTAGCCGTTTGTGGCTTGCCTTGGTGGTCTTTAGTGGTGACGTCATCAAGAAACAAGCCACCCATAAACAATTTGAAACGGCTCACCTTTACCGGCTGTGGCGTAAAATCTGATTTGGCCAACCATTTCAGCTCTTCGCGGTCAGTGGTGTTAAAAATAGCGGCATTTAGCATATCTAAAGTATGTTCTGTACAATTTTGATATTGCCCGTTAAAAGGATTGGCCAGTACCGAGTAATTGCTGTTGTGTACGACATGGTTGCCGCCATTTTGGATTAGCGCCAACAAGCCAGCTTGTACTTCGGGCTTCGGTACAATAATACCCGCTTTAAGGCTATCGGCCCCCCAGAAGAAATCCACCGGATAATCTGTGACTAAGCTGCTATGGCCAAGGTCACCCTGATTTTGGTAGAGGTTATAGATGGCATAACCTTTGGTGCTCTCCCCGGAATCTAAAGTAATATTTGAATACACCGCTAAGGCTGTGTGAGTAAATTGAACGCCTTCAGGCAAGTCTTTTTGTGGTCGCCCTACTCGGCCAATAATAAATACATTGGCACGCTGCTTGGCGGCGTATTTCTCAACATCTTTAGAAAACTTAGCAATCGCCTCAGGCTGATGTTTTGCGTCCTCGACTGGTGCACTGCCCGCAGAACAACACGCACTGAACAAAGTAATAGAAGCAAGCATGAGTAGTTGTTTAAATGGTTTCATGGTCAATATCCTTATAGTTAGTAATCAATGGCTTAGCGGATAACGATTAACTCACCAATTTCAAATGGTACAGGTGCATCTACCGAGTTAGCGACTTCTGCAGCACTGGCGGCAACCATACTGCCAGGCACCGCAACTGAGGCAGCCGGCACTATAATAGAGATACCTACAGGACCACTATCAGCGCCACTTTGAGCGGCGGCACTTCCGACGTTCGCACTGATTCCTCCGGCTATCATTACTGGGGTAGTTACTGCACTCACTGCTACTTGACCACTCCCTTTTAGTCCAGTAGAACCCGCCAAGGTAGAATGTTTAGCTGATTGATTAAAATTTTGACCTGACTCTGCAGCGAATGTATTCAAGCTAGTGAGTGCAATAGACGTGATTAACAGTGATTTCCATAGTTTCATAATTTGTCCCTCTTGGTTAAGTTCGCAATAACCATAAAGTCTGGGATTTTAAGTGTAAACGCCGTTGTAATATGTATATTATGAATAAACACCAAGTATAGTATTTGTATACCATGAGCCAGTTAAAGCAGATCCGCGACACCCTTAAGCAAGTTTTCCGTCAGCAAGGTTTAACCTATAAAGACATTGCTGAACGGCTAAATATGAGTGAAGCTAATATTAAGAGGATGTTTTCAACCAACAGCTTTTCGCTGGAGCGGCTTGAAGATATGTGCCACGTGGTCGATCTTAATTTGATTGATTTATTTCTATTGGCCGACCAAGAAAAAGAAAAGCTCACTCACCTTACCAGAGAGCAAGAGCAAGAGTTGATCGACGACCATAAATTATTTTTGGTCGCAGTTTGTGTGCGCGACTCTTGGACTTTCAAGGAAATTATTAGCAAATATGCCATCAGTGAGCACGAAGGCATTCGCCTATTGGCGCGCTTAGATAAGCTAAAAATGATTCAACTACTGCCAAATAATGCCTATAAGCTGCTTATTGCCCAAGATTTCCGCTGGATATCCAACGGCCCTTTGGAACGCTTCATGGAAAAAATCGTACTGACCGAGTTTATGAACTCTCGATTTAATGATGATGACAGCTTTCGCTTTTATCTACGTGGACACTATTCTCAAAGCTCCATTGAAATCATTCGTCGTAAGCTCAACCAACTCACTAAAGAAGCCGCTACTTTGAACCATCAAGACGCCTCTCTACCATTAGAGAAACGTCGCCATACCGGTTTATTATTGGCTTTGCGCCCTTGGGAAATCTCAATTTTTGAAAGCTTAGCCAGAGAACCCAACACCGCCTAACCAGTGCTAGGATTCATCCACACACGTTATATACCTCACCGCTACAAGGTGAAATACCATATTAAGGGATTAGTAATGCAGCGTTTAAAGCAGCTCACTGAGCAATATTTTGGCAAGCTTTGCCTGATCATGAGTTTGGGAGCCGTGAGTACATTCGCTCAGGCCGCCACAGCGCAAGAAAACTGCGTGAACATTAATTCGCAACACACAATCATTGAGCAATACATCGAACAAGCTCCTTATCGCCAGGCGCTAGCTCAAATCCCAGCGAGTTTTTCGTACTCTTCAGAACAAAGTTATCAAGACTACCTAAACTATGCTGAAACACTGATTGCTCAGCGTAACCCTCGCGCAATGATGGCTTGTCCTATTTCAACTCAGAGCTACCAATTGCTGGCGAAACAGCAACAATGGTTAGGCACACCAAAGGTAATTCAACTAATTGCTCCCTTTGAGTTGCGCCATCCCAATAACCACAAAGCCATTTTGCTGATTCATGGTTTGACCGATTCACCCTTTCACTTCCATGATTTAGCTTGGCAGTTTTACCAGCAAGGCTTTGATGTAAGAACTTTATTATTACCAGGCCATGGTACCGCGCCTTCAGATTTGGTTGAGCTAAAGTACCAACAATGGCAGCAAGCAGCTGACTATGCTATCAAGCGCACGATTGATGATTACCAGCAGGTGTATTTGGGCGGGTTTTCTACCGGCGGAGCTTTGATCCTAAGCCATTTAATCAATAACCAAAACAATGCCCAGCAGATACAAGGAGTGATGCTTTGGTCGCCAGCATCTAAAGCCAGTAGCGGTTTAGCTTGGATGGCAAAATACGTCAGTTGGGTAAGTACTTGGCTGGATAAAGAAGGCGATATTGATTTTGCTAAGTATGAATCTTTTCCTTATAACGCTGGCGCCCAAGTCAATAGCTTGATGAAGCAGTTAAACAAACAAATTGCCAAGGCTAAACACTTACCTAAGGTGCCCATATTGGTCGTTGCTAGCCAATACGATCAAACCATTGATACTCAAGCAACACTGGAAATATTAGAAAAATGGCAGCAACCCGGTCAACAAAACCACTTGGTATATTACGGTGATAAGTCACAGATCCCCGCGAGCATTGTTGATCAGCTTCAGCTAGAGATCCCGCACTGTACCACGGCTTCATGTTCTGCCATCAAGCAGGTGGCTCATACCGCCACTATTAACGCTCCCAGCAACCCGCATTATGGTGAAAATGGCCACTACAGAAACTGTAGCCATTATCTCAGTGACTTAACACTTTACCAACAATGTAAACAAGGCTCTAAGGCGGTAAAAGGCGAAAAAACCGAAGCGAACTTAGCGCAATACCCAGGTATACAACGCTTAACTTACAACCCTTACTATCAACAAATGCTGAGCAGTATTCAGCTATTCATTGCTAACACTAGCGGCAGTTAAGCGACAACCGGCATTTTTAAGCCTTCAGGCAACTGATAATGGTTATGTACTTGATGCTGGTTTCGGCCGCTATGTTTGGCAATATATAAGGCCTTGTCAGCATATTTACATAATGATGAGAAGTCGTGGTTAACCGCCGAGCTGGCCACGCCAATACTGCAGGTAAGATACATAGAGCTTAATGATTCGGGATGAGGAATCATTAATTGCTCTAAATTTTGCACTATTTGTTCGGCCAGCTGAGCGGCTTGCTCTTCTCCAATACAACCAGCCAATACAAATTCTTCCCCTCCCATTCGGCCCACGACTAATTGTTGCGGCTTGGCCAGGGTTAATAACAGTTGGCCAAATCGTTGCAACGCTTCATCGCCCGCCGAATGGCCCATGCCATCATTAAGCAATTTGAAATAATCAAGGTCACAATAGAGCACCGAAAAGGCTTTTTTGTCACTCTCAGACAACAGAGCTTCAGCTTTAATATCAAAGGCATGGCGGCGTAAACATAAACTTAATTGGTCTACATCGGCGACATATTGCAATTGCTTGCGTTGCTCCACCAATTGACTAAACACACCCACGCGATGGCTAAACAGCAACAATGACACCATTACGCTCATACCTAGACCAAAGCTGCAATGCACCAGCAATCGAGTATCACTATGCATATTCATGTGCATCACCATACTGGCCCAAATCACCAAGCCACTAAACAAAGATAATAACAATAAGCGCCGCTCAACCATAAAGCCGCCTAAGGCGACAATCACCAACATAAGCGTACTGCTTTGCCACAGGTTATTGCTCAAATACATATGAGTAAGGGTATTAAGTAACATTGCTAGCACCACCACCAGATGCATAGCGGAAGTAGCGGGGTTCATAAACCGCGGTAAATAATGGGCGCTAGCAAAGATAGCTAAGCTAGAAAACAAACCTAAAGAAATCAAAATTGATTTATCAAGGCCGGAATTTAATACAAAAAAATGCGAAATACTCACCAATAGGTAAACAACACTCACCACATAAGTGAGGCGTTTAGTTTGAGGAAAAGCCAAATCTTGCAGCAGTAGATGCTGGTCTTCGTTAAAGGGCTGAAACAAGCCCCCGCTCTTTATTTTGTCAAACAATCCTTGTCTCCAACAACCTATCGATATACTTGTGAAAGCAACATCAAGCTTAGCAATTTTGTTTTCCACAAACTGCTAGTTAGCTACCAAGTTTAAAAATCTGTACAGAGCTTACTAGAAAGCGCCCAACACCTAAACACAAAAAACTCAATAAGGTTGATAAATATACATATAATTAGAAATACTTTGTTAAAATATCATTTTGGCTACCAAGCCGATCAGAAAACACCACCAGCAGCGGGTCCTTCGCTAACATAAAATATTAGCGTCGGCGGTGCTGGAAACTAATATAATTCACACGGATTCATAGAAAACATAGCAACCGCAACTCTTTTAACCTTATAATTGGCATAAATAGGTTTTATTAACTTAAATCAAAGAGAATAACAGCCAAATAAACTACCCTGAGTAGATGAGTTTGTTTTTTACTCAATTGATCAATCACAACCAAGATAACTAAACCGAAGAGTTTAGCAATAACTAGAGGTATATATGAGTTCTTCCACCACCAGCGATGCGCTACCCAAAAAAGGGGGGATCGCGCGCTTTTTAGACGCCATTGAACGTGTTGGTAATAAGCTACCTGATCCCGCCATGCTTTTCCTCGGCCTCATGTTTTTCGTTTGGCTACTCTCCGCAGCACTGTCCAACGTCAACTTTAGTGAAATAGACCCCCGTAGTAGCGAAACCATCGTCATTAACAACCTAATGAGCGCCGAGTGGCTGACCACATGGATGACGAGTATGGTGAAAATCTTCACTAGCTTTGCTCCCTTAGGTGTAGTGTTGGTGGCGGTACTGGGTGTTGGTGTTGCCGAACGTTCTGGCTACATTAATGCGGCATTAAAAGCGATGCTAAAAGTAACCCCAGCCAAAATGATTACCCCTGCGGTAGTATTAATTGGTGTTATTTCTAGTGTTGCTACCGATGCCGGTTATGTTGTGGTTATTCCTTTAGCTGGGGTTATTTTCCACGCTGTAGGCCGCCACCCAATTGCAGGTATCACTGCAGCCTTTGCTGGTGTATCTGGTGGTTTCTGCGCTAACTTCATTCCCTCAGGGCTAGATCCTTTACTACAAAGCTTTACCCAGAGTTCGGCGCAATTATACAATCCAGAAATGCAAGTAAACCCGCTTAATAACTGGTTCTTTGCTTCCGCTTCTTGTCTACCAATTGTGGCGACTATCTGGTATATCACCGATAAGATTGTTGAGCCTCGTTTGTTAAAAAACAGCCCTATTTCCGATGATCTGGAAGTGGCTTCAGACATGCACAGCACCTCTAAACAGGAAACCTTTGCCTTTCGTATTGCCAGTCTAGCCATGCTAGCGTTGATCGGCTTGTTAGTATTTGCGGCCTGGGGAGAATCATCCTCTCTTCGTGATGCTCAAGGCTCCCTCACTAGCTTTAGCGCACCGATGATGCAAATTATCGTACCGCTAATCTTCATCTTTTTTGTCATTCCAGGGGTGATATTTGGCTACCTAAACGGCAGCTTCAAAAATTCAAACGATGTCGTGGCAGCCATGTCCAAAACCATGGAAACCATGGGCCACTATATTGTAATGGCATTTTTCTGTTCAATGTTTGTATGGGCTTTTGGTCAATCAAACATTGGTGTATTAATGGCGGTGAAAGGGGCTAACTTACTACAAGCCATTGGTATGGCAGCGCCTGCCACCATTATTGGTATGATTGCATTAGTGGTTCTGATCAATCTATTTGTGGGCTCATCGTCAGCCAAATGGGCGCTCATTTCACCGGTATTGGTGCCGATGTTAATGCAAATGGAAATTTCGCCAGATTTAGTGCAAGCGGCTTACCGTATCGGTGATTCTAGCTCAAACATCATTACCCCGTTGATGCCTTACTTCCCATTGGTGGTCGTGTTCTGTCAGAAGTATGCTAAGAATATGGGTATTGGAACCTTGGTAGCAACCATGATTCCTTACTCCATCGCACTGGCGATTTTCTGGACCTTCTTCCTATTGGCCTATTGGAGCTTAGGCTTGCCGCTAGGTTTGGGAGCAAGTTACGTTTACCCTGCGCCGCTATAAGTAGTACAGAGATAAAACTAAAAACGCGCCGAACGGCGCGTTTTTTATTTCACTTTCTGCGTCACCCCGCCAACCAATAAGGCAAGCTTAACGACACTGCAGGTACAAATGTGGTGAGTAATAAGGCCATGAAGATGGCGATATAGAATGGCCATATGGTTTTTACCGCTACTTCAATAGGGACTTTGCCTACGGCACAGCCGACAAACAAGCAAGCCCCCACCGGTGGAGTACATAAACCCAACCCTAAGTTCATCATTAAAATCATACCAAACTGCAGCGGGTCAATTCCCAAGGATTGAGCAACAGGCAAAAATATCGGCGTACAAATTAAAATCAGTGCTGCCATATCCATAACCATGCCTAGAACTAACAACATCGCATTGATCATCAAGATAATAACAATCGGGTTATCAGAAACCCCATGCAAAAAATCGATCATTTTGCTCGGCACTTGAAAGTAAGTCAGCATATAGGCAAAAGCTGCTGCACAGGCAATCAAGACCATTACCATAGAAGTAGTTTTTACAGAATTAATCACTGCCGTTTTAAACTTCTCCCAGGTTAACGCGCGATAAACCAGCACCGTAACCAACACCGCGTAAATGGTGCCAAAAGCGCCAGACTCTGTAACGGTAAATACCCCAGACAACACTCCACCAACAATAATTACAGCGGTTAACAAGCCTGGAAGCGCCGAAACAAAATGTATGAATAGCACCATGAAACCGGGAAATTTCTCGGCTTTATAACCCCGCTTCACCGCCACAATATAGGCGGCTACCGCCAAACAAATACACATCAATACGCCAGGAACGACTCCAGCCAAAAATAACTGCGAGATGGATATACCACCACCAGCTGCCACTGCGTACAAAATCATATTGTGACTGGGAGGGATCATAATACCCGCGATCGAGGAGGTAACCGTCACATTAACTGCATAGTCTTCGTCGTAGCCTTTCTCTTTCATGACCGGAATTAGAATCGACCCTAAGGCCGAAATATCAGCGACAGCCGAACCTGATATCCCTCCAAATAACATCGAAGACATGACATTAACGACCCCTAAGCCGCCTCGCACAGCCCCAACTGCCGACGAAGCAAAACGCACTAAACGCACTGCAATGCCACCGTGAAACATCAATTCGCCAGCAAAGATAAAAAATGGAATAGCCATTAGTGAAAACACACTGATGCCTGCTGTAATCCGCTGAAACGCAATCAGCATCGGCAAGCCTTCATAAAAAAATGCTGAAACCGCGGCAATGCCCAAGGCAAAGGCAACGGGTGTACCAATCACTACACCTATGGCAAACACCGCCATCAAAATAAACAAACCCATGAAACCAATCCTTAGTTCGAAACGCTGCTATTTCGTATCTGAGCGAAACCGCTTGAATAGATGAATTAAATGACCAATTGAATAGAGCATGGTTAAGCCTCCACACAACATAATAGGAATTGCGCGCACTCCCTCAGGAATGCCTAACAGAGGAATATCCGAGCCCCATTTGAATATCACCAACTGATAGCTGTTCACCATCATCACCGCGCCAAAAATGCTCAGAGATAACAATGAAATCAACTCAAAAATGTTTTGTAACCAGCGCGGGCTGCGCTCTCGAAAAAACGATACTCCTAAGTGGGTGCTTTTATGGATCCCCACCGAGGCTCCCAGAAAACTTATCAGCACCACCAATAGCAGTGATAATTGCTCTACCCAAGTGGGCGTTGAATTTAGTACGTATCGCCCAAATACCAACCAACCAAAAATAACCGTTAACAGCACCAAGGCCGAGCCCGCAATAACTAGGCTAATTCGGCATAGCAGGTCTAAAAATTGGTCATATTTTGAGAGTTTTAGCTCAGAATTTAGATTTGCCATGAGCACCTCGATATCTACCTACTCAAACCAAAAAAATAGCCACAAACTGCCATGCAGTTTGCGGCTAATCTCATCAGCTTATTTGGTATTTTGAATTAACATAACTAAAGGCTTGAGCTCAGGGTTGTCACCTAAGTACTCATCGTATACTGGTTGCATTGCTTGTTGAAACTCAGCTTTATTCGGAATGTCATTCAACTTAATACCAGACTCCAGCACTTTATTTCGGCTAAATTCTTCCCTAGCGGCCCATAAATCTCGCTGCACTTGAGCCGACTCAGCAGCAGCTTCTTTCAGCATGATTTGCTCAGCTTCAGACAATTTACGGTAGGCACCAGCATTTACGCACAAGCACTGAGGAATGATTAAATGTTGTGATAAAGAGTAAAAGCCCGCTACTTCAAAGTGCCCCATTGACTCATACTCAGGCCAACCATTTTCAGCACCATCTACCACGCCCGTTTTGAGTGACTGGTAAACTTCAGAATAGGCAATAGGAGAAGGATTCCCGCCCAGGGCAGACACCATGCCTGAATACAAATCGTTGTTCATCACCCTAACCTTCATGCCTTGCACATCAGCGGGACTGGTAATCGGTTTCTTAGAATTATAGAAAGAACGAGCGCCGGCGTCATACCAGGCTAAACTAATGAGCCCTTTCTTCTCCATTGCGGCATTTATTTGTTCACCAACCTCACCGTCCATCGCTCGGTGCATATGGTCTACATCATTAAATACAAAAGGTAACGACAATACGTTAGCTTCTTGAACAATCGGACCAATTGGGCCTAAGCTGAAGTTGCCAATTTCTAAGCCACCAATACGTACCTGTTCAATGGCATCAGGTTGATTACCTAGCACCCCCGAGTGATACATTTTTATGGTAAAATCACCGTTAGATTTTTGCTCCACTAACTCAGCAAATTTGTCCATGCCCTCAGTATTGGGATAGCCAGCCTTGTGAATGTTCCAACCTTTCCATTCTGTAGCTTGTACTGAAAGTGAAGCCCCCGCTAACAATGCAATAGCAGTTAATGAAAACACCGCTTGTTTAATCTGGCTCATGTAACGTCTCCTAATTATCCTTAATTAAAGCGTACTCACCTGAAGACTCTCTGCTCAGGTAGCTGACATAAACACGTAGCGACCACTCAACTGCTCGTATTGATAATACAATATTGCTAAAGATGGGTTTTTCTGCAAGAAAGGATTTATTTTTATAAAAGAAATGCCACAAAGCCATCAAATATACTAAAGGCTATAGGGCTTAAGAGAAAAAAGCCTACAAAGTTAGATCTTCACCTCAAAATTGTAATACTTTATGAGTTATAAGGCGAAGGTAGTGACAAAAAAGTCAAATAAGGTGCTTGTTCACCCTATTCCACCGTTCCTTAAAAGGGCGCAAGCCGCTCTTTCAGTATCACTAAACTAAAATCAATTATCAGGAAATACCACAATACCCAACTGTTCCATTAAGCCGACCATTTGCCAATTAAAGATTTTCACCCCACTAAAATCAATACTGCCAAGGTTTATCCCTGAAATATCGGCATTGCGTAAGTCGGCTTGAAACAGCTGTAAGCCTTGATAACAACTCGGCGAAAATTGAGTATTAGTGAGGTTGGCGCCTTCCAAGTTAGCACTGGTTAACACCACCTCATTTAAATTGCAGCCCGACAAGTTACACTTAGCTAAGTTAACGCCTTCAAAGTCACTCAAGCTAAAATTGCTATCGAGTAAATGCGCTGAACTAACAATAACCTTTCGACTGATCGCTTTCGAAAAATCAGCGAACTCAAAGCGGCAGCCTTGAGCGTGACACTTATCTATAGACACATCAAACATCTCGCTGCGGCTAAAGTTAGCGGTAGATATATCACAGCCCTTAAATTCTGCATGGCTTAAATCAGCAGTGCTAAAATCGCAACTCCGCTGACGTTTGCGATCATACAAACTGCAATGAATAAACTGACTAGCGTTCAAATCCGCGCCACTGAAATCACAGTGATGGAGCTGACAATGTTCAAAGCGAGTCTCGTTTAGCTTGGCTTCACTGAAGTCACAATCAATAAACGTACAGTGCTTGAACAGCAAATGTGCTTGTTCAACCATCGCCCAATCAAGATCAGCAAAACAACGCCTCTCAATCAAAAATTCGCTATCATCGAGATCTAAATACGACTCAATCGGCGCTTGATGGGCTAATAATTCAATGTTGCCTTGTTCACACTCTGTCATTTATCTTACTCATTGATTAGTAAGCTTACGCCCACGAGATTTGGGCTTAGCCTTCGCTTTGACACTACTGGCTAAAGCCTTGGTTTTACCGCTAACGGCGCTGCTTTTGGCTTTACGGTAGCGTTTTTTACTGGCTGGCGCAGCGATACCAGCAAAAGCTTGCGCGTTTACACTGGTACTTTGCTCAACAAGCGTGTTGAGCTGGCCCTGCATACCTTGCATAAATTGTCCGTAGCTTTGCTTACGCTGGCTAATCGCGTCTAGTTGCATCTCCCACTGTGCAGTCATATCAGGCCAAGTACAGATGGCAGGTAAAGCGTTCACGAGCGCCTTGCCACTATCACTGGCATAAATGTGCTTACTTTGACGGAACAAAAAGCCGCGCTTAAACAATAATTCAATAATCCCTGCACGAGTTGCCTCCGTCCCCAAGCCATCGGTTTCTTTCAGCACCGCTTTTAAAGCGGGATCTTTTACAAATCGAGCAATACCCGTCATAGCGCTTAGCAACGTCGCATCGGTAAAAGCTTTAGGTGGCTGAGTGTGTTTATCTAACACCACCCCTTCACTGCAGTGCAGGCTTTGGCCTTCTTTTAAGGCGGGTAACAAAGCTTGCTCATCGGCTGACTTCTTCTGCGGAAATAGTACCTTCCAGCCTAAGTCTTGAATTTGATTAGCACTCGCCTTAAACAAGCCATCAGCAATGCTGATCATCGCTTCTGTATGCGCGTAGCGATAATGCGGATAAAACTGAGCGATATACTGGCGAGCAATCAGCTGGTAAATACGCCGTTCAGCTTCACCCAGCTTAGCGGCTGCATAATATTTTTCGGTAGGAATAATCGCGTGGTGAGCATCTACTTTGGCGTCATTCCAAGCTTTACTGCGCAGACTAGGGTCTGCGTTAGAGCAGGCTTTCGCCAAATCTTGGCTATTGGCTTTAATCGCCGCTAAAACCTGAGGCGCATCGCGGTGGTGCTGCTTGGGTAAATAGCGGCTATCGGAACGTGGATAAGTAATAAGCGTATGTCGCTCATACAAGGCCTGACAAATATCAAGCACCTGCTTTGCGCTATAGGCAAAGCGTTTTGCCGCGTCAATTTGCAAGCTAGACAAATTGTATGGCAGCGGTGGCGCTTGCTGTTTGTCTTGCTGTTTTAGGCGGGTAACTACAGCGGCTTGCAGGGTGATTCGCTTAGCGACATGCTCGGCTAACGGCCGACTTAATACTCGGCCGTCTTCATCTTGGTAGGGCTCGCAGGCTTCACTGGGCTGCCACATGGCGCTAAATGACTCAGCCAGTTCAGTATGCAGTTTGGCTTCAACTTGATAAAAGGGTCGGCTGACAAATTCAGCGATCTCTTGGTCTCTACGCACCACCAAACCTAAAATAGGTGTTTGCACCCGGCCTACCGATAATACCCCTGAATACCCTTGTTGCTGGCCCTTTAAGGTATAAGCACGGGTGAGGTTAATGCCATATAACCAATCGGCGCGAGAACGCGCCAAAGCTGAGGTAGACAGCGCACTAAATTCTTGGTTAGATTGAAGCTGTTTTAAGGCTCGCGCCACCGCGGCAGGGTTGAGATCGCTAAGCAATACCCGTTGGCATTGTTGCTTAAGGCTTAGTTTGGCTTTGCAGTGCTCAATCACTAAATCGACCAGTAACTGCCCTTCACGATCGGGGTCACCGGCGTGCACTAAACTACTGGCTTGCTTAATTAAACCTTTAATCACCCGCAACTGAGATGCGGTTTTGCTTTTGGCTTTCCACTGCCACTGCTCTGGCAGAATAGGTAAGTGTTCCATACGCCATTGCTTAAAACGGGCGTCGTAATGCTCAGGCTCAGCTTGCTCTAATAAGTGGCCAATACACCAAGTGACGCAGTCGCCATTGGCCAACTGAATAAAACCATTCTGTTTTTGCTGAGGTTTAGGTAAGACTGCCGCAATAGCACGAGCAAGGCTGGGTTTTTCTGCAATATAAAGACGCACTAGCTACAACACCTGTTTTTTTATACAGCCATTGTAGCCACACAACGGTGCTTAGCCAAATATTTGTTTGCTCAGTTTAAGGGTTGCCGCCACATTTCGGGCACAAACAAATAAGTTTTGTTCCGCTTCAATTAAAGCTTGTTCTAGGTCGCAGGTGCCCGGCACAATAGAAAATACCGCATCAATACCGTGCTCGTGTACGACCTCATACCCTGGCAACATAGCCCCCGCTAAGGCAATCACTGGCACATTATATTGCATGGCAATTTGCGCCGCACCATAGGGCGTTTTACCGGCAATGGTTTGACTATCGATGCGCCCTTCACCGGTGATAAGCAAATCAGCACCTTCGACACTGGCAGCCAAATCAACCGCATCGGTCACGATCTGCACCCCCGGGCGCAGCTCTGCCTGTAAAAAGGCCAATAAACCCGCGCCCATGCCACCCGCAGCACCACTGCCAGCGGTATGCATAATATCTATACCAAATTGGCTAAAGACAATCGAAGCAAAACGGCCTAAAGCGGCGTCGAGTTGTTTAATCATTTCGGGTGTAGCGCCTTTTTGAGGACCAAAAATGGCACTGGCACCTTGTTCACCACATAGTGGATTGTCAACGTCACAAGCCACTTCAATGTCTACCTCGGCTAGGCGCGGATCAAGCCCCGAAATATCAATTGAAGCCAGGTCAATCAGCTCGCCACCACCGCGTTTTAAAGGCTTATTAAACTGGTCAACAAAGCTCGCCCCCAAGGCTTGTAACATGCCCACACCAGCATCATTGGTGGCACTGCCGCCTAGACCAATAATCAGCTTACTCGCCCCTGCATCTAAGGCGGCACTAATCAGCTCGCCGGTGCCATAACTAGAGGTTTTTCGCGGATCACGCAGCGCGTGGTCAACCAAATGTAGCCCCGAGGCCGCGGCCATTTCTATCACTGCCGTTTGCTTGTCGCCCAGCACACCAAAAAAAGCTTCGACTTGATTACCACGTGGTCCCGCTACCAACACAGGCATTATTTGCCCGCCAGTAGCATCCACCATTGCTTGTACAGTACCTTCTCCACCATCGGCTAATGGCACTTTTTTATAAGTGGCATCGGGAAAAACGTCCTTAAAACCTTGCTCAATCATATCGGCCGCTTCCATGGCACTAAGGCTTTCTTTAAATGAATCAGGGGCTATCACAATTTTCATCGGCTTTCCTTAGTCAGTCATCAAGCATCCCGCTAGCAGCTTATAGTTGCGGTAAGCAAGTTTGTGTATAGGTGCGTATTTGTTCGCTTAGCTGTCTCATTAACTTACCTGCTAATTGCCAATGATGCCAGTATAGCGGCACTCTAACTTGATGTTCTGGTACCAAATTCACTAGGCTTCCATCGGCTAAATGCTTAGCCACATGCAAGCGTGGGTTTAAGCTATAAGCACCACTAGCCAAAGCAAGTTCCATAAAGGCTTCAGATGAACGTACTGTATGGCAAGGGTACTGACCGGGGCGTAAAGAAAAATGCTCTAGTAAAAACTGAATATGCATATCATCGTGTTGATCAAACGACATACCCGGAGCGCGGCTGAGGCTTTGTCTATCCACCCCATTGGCAAAAAAGCGTTCGATAAATGCTGGTGTCGCCACACATAAATACTCCATATAACCCAAAAAATGACTATCGCTCCCAGCAATGGGTGTTGCTTTACTGGTAACGCACGCCAAGGCTTCACCGCTGCGCATACGCTGCCAAGTGCGAGATTCATCCTCTACGTATAAATTCATTTCAACCCGCTGCTGTTGCAATAGTGGGCTTAACGCCGGAATTAACCAACTAGCCAAACTGTCTGCATTTACCGCCAGTGGCAGCGATTGAGCCTGCTGTTCATCGACATTAAGCTGATTGCTTAACTCTGTTTCAAGCTGAATGACGCGTTGATAATGGCCTAATAATTGTTGTCCCAAAGGGCTGGGATGTAAAGGTTGACCACGAATCAACAAAGGTTGTCCTAACTGGCTTTCTAGTAACTTAATCCGCTGTGAAACTGCCGACTGGGTGAGGTGCAGGCGCTTAGCTGCCCGTTCAAAGCTTTGCTCACTCACCACCGCATCTAAGGCTTTAAGTAACTTGTAATCAAAATCAGGAAAGGCCATCACTACTCCCATTACACATAAGGAAAACTTATTATGCATTAATTTTATTAGTTTTATTAAAGCAGAAACACTGGCTATAGTCCTGTCATCATTTAGTTAATCAGCGACACCATGTTTAGCAGTTACTTTACCGGCCTCACCCTAATGGCCACTCTGATCATGCCTATTGGTATGCAAAACGCATTTGTATTAAACCAAGGTATTCGCCGTCGCCACCATTTGTTGGTAGCGGGTATGTGCTCGATGGCCGATGTGTTTTTTATGTGTATAGGAGTATGGGGAGGCGCCAAACTATTTAGTGCTTACCCATGGTTGCTCTATACCATTAGCGTATTAGGGGCAGCGTTTATGATGGTGTACGGCTACCAATGCTTGGTAAGAGCGTGGAAAGGCGAAAGCAGCTTAGAGCAAGGAGAAGCAAAACATGAGCTAAAGGCAATTATATTAGCCTGCTGCGCCTTTACCTTTTTAAACCCCCATGTGTACATCGACACTATTGTGATTTTAGGCGGTTTTGCCGCCAACATTAGCGCAGAACAGCGGCCATTATTTGTGGCTGGAGGTATTAGCGCCTCGTTTGCTTGGTTTTTTAGTTTAGCCTTGTTAGGCGCCAAGCTCGCTCCTTGGTTAGCTAAACCTCGCGCCCAGCAAATCATTGATTCTCTTATTGGAGTGATGATGTTTGGGCTAGCCATCTACTTACTTAAATTTGTATTTGCTTAGACGCAACAACGCACGCTAACGCCAAGTAAAGCTAGAACACGCCACTAAACTATCAGTCACTCCCTCCTCAAAGATCGCTAGCGAGTGTTCTGTATCAAGGTGATATTATAAGTACTATAGTTAAGCTAATTATTAGGGATAATGCAGCATTGCTTCGGCTCTGCCAAATTTCTTGATTAAGCAAGCAAAAGGAATAGTCAATGAAAGGTATACCAGATATCACTGTTAGCGCAGTGTGTATTGCTTTGTCCCTTATGTCATTTTCTAGCGCCTCACAAGACAATCAATCGATCGTTATTGCCACCACTCCCGCAGCGGGGAGCGCAGCCGGCCCCTTTTTCAATCACCAACAGCAGTTAGCAAAGCGGCCCGGTTATCGAGCCCAGTTATTATTGCAAGCGGGTGAGCGGTGCCATGCCGATATAAATTTTTTGATAGTGCCTTGGAAAAGAGCGCTGGCATTGGTTGAACATGGCGGTGCAGATGCGGCCTTTTCTTCTAGCTATAAAGCAGAGCGAGCAGTCTATGGGGCTTACCCTATGAAAAACGGTAAGCCAGATACCTATCGGGCAATTAGAGGCTATTCTTACCTACTATTCACCCATAAAAACAGCGACTTAAGCTGGGACGGTAAAAAAATAAGTGGAGCGGAAAGGAAAATCGCAGTAGAACGAGGTTCGGCTGGCGTAGACATTGTCAAAAGTCATAATTTGGACCCCGTTGAGTTAACCGACGAATCACAAATGCTAGACATGCTAGCAGCCAAGCGCGTGGACGGTATGGTCGCGATAGATGGGAACGTTGAAGCCGTAATTGCCCTAGATCCGCTACTAGCTCGTCAAATAAAGGCTCAACAGCCGCCGCTCCAATCAAAACACGGCTATTTGATGTTTTCTAAAGCGTATTATTTAGCGCATACCACACTCAGCGAATGTGTTTGGAATGCGGTGGGAGATATACGGGCCTCTGCGGACTATAAGGCGCTAGTTAAATCTTACAATAACGGGCAATAAACTCGCAGTGCCGCAAGCTATTAGCCGCTGAATAGTAGCAACGCTACAGCCTATTTAAGCAAAGCTTAATTTTTATTGTAAGCCAATATCTCGCTAATTAACTCAGGAGAGAATAGCGATTTAGACAGATACTGCTGTGCCCCTGATTTAGCCACCAAAATTAGCCCTAACTCAGTGTCTATTACCCGTTCAACATCAGCCCATAATAAGGTGGTTTGTGTATAAGGGTTCTGAGTTTTCACCCCTTCAGCATCGATGCTTAGTTTCACTTCACTGTCAGCACTTCTTCCCCACATTTGCCGTGTTAACCACCAAGCGCGTCGAAATCGAATATGCACTAGCTCTAGCACTGACATGGCAATTAGCAAGTTGCCCAGCACCTTGGGCTGCTCAGTAAAGAACACTAAGCCCACGCCACCCACAAACAATACCGCCGGAAATAGGTAATTGGGTTTGGCATTTTTGCCATAGGGTAAAGACTGATCAAAGCACTCAGCAAGGTATGCGCGAGATAAGGTAAATTGAGTATTATAAGCCTGCATTGCCACCACTGCTTGGGTCTGAACATTCGCCTTATTGTAAGGGTTTTCAATGTTATTTCATTGAGAATCAGTGTATTTCTGCAATATGCAGCAGCCGTGCTTCATTACGTTGCACAAAACCGCGAACTCAGCCATTTACCGAACACGTTTAAGCATACTGGCTTAACAGCCAAATAATGCCAACCGTGTTGCTTAGCTGAATAGCGATTACTCGCCTAACAGTGGCAAGTGTTTAACTTTTTGATAAGTGAACGCTAGTGTTATGCAGTGCTTGATGGCGGCTTCGGGTAGTGCTTCAGCCAGCGTTAGCACTATCGCTCTATTGCCCTGAAACGTTAGCTGGTCGCGATACAACTCTCGAAAGGTATCAAGCAACCGAGTTTGGCAGTTAAAGAACAAATAGTAATGGTGTGGGGTTTTCGGCTTCCAGTCAATACGCATTGGGCTGCCAGATTTAACAGCAAAACTAGGCTCGCCCCATTTGAGCGTTTCGTTTACTTCACCTAAATCTAGCTCAGCAGCGGTATTCAAAATCAACGCCCTAAGATAAACAAGTTTGGCGCTCACTTCATCGGGATATTGATTAATCTTGAGTAATACTGCTTGCTCCATTGAGCCCCCACTCTTCACACTTTAGCACCACCCTCATTTTTTGTTTTGGCTCTGCAACATCAAACTGCGCTTATGCTGTTATGTTCGCCAACAGCGCCTGTACTTGATTCACCTTAGTTGGCCTTACTATACGGGCGATCTCATGGCCACCTTTTAGCAAAATTAAGGTAGGCCAAAGTTTCACCTTAAACGAACGTCCTAAACGCTTACCCTTACCGTCAAACACCTTAATATGCGGTAAATCTGAGTTGGATAATACCTGTTCAACAGCAGCCGCAGCAGCTTTGCAATGGCCGCACCAAGGCGCACCAAATTCTAACACCGCATAAGCGGTAAGTTCTGCTAGTTGCTCTTCGCTTGGGGCTTCTTCGTGATACTCTGGGTTAAAACCCACTTGGCATGCATTCATGTTATCTCTACCAGTTTGAATAAAAATAAGAGGGCGAGTTACATGAGTAAAATCACCATTCTCTCTGCACTAAATATAGTGACTAACGCGCGACTTTGGAACGGCATAGTGGAAGGTTGTTAGCCTTATTTTGCTGCATGTATTTCCCAAGCGCTTACAACGAGTGAAAGCTTTAAGCTTTTATTCTTCACATCATGATTAATTATAAGAAGGCGCATCGGGCTTGCTCCCCCTCATGCACACTCTCTGCACGTAACACCACTGTCGTTTGTTATAAACACCGACCAGTGGACAAAAAGTGTACCCAATCTGCTCTGCCTTGCTTTTTAGCTGCACATGTCGCTTCGTGAACATCATAAGTCACTTTATGAAACACAATGTCCCATTTTCCATCTGACTTTTTCTGCAATGTTGCATAAGAAGCTTTTGATGAATAATTTTGCATAGAGTGAATAGTCGGCTCATCATCAGTGTATGCTTGCAGCCCTACGCTTCCAGGATTAATGACTATCTGTCCGGTCGATAATTCGACACACCTTGGGATATGAGTATGACCACAAAGAACGATTGGCGAAGATACACCATCTAATAATTTTATTACTTCACAATCAGCACGAACCACTGGCTTACCAGTCACTACATTTTCTAATAAATACACAAGATCATCATTAGGTGTTCCATGACACGCATAAATATCAGGGCTTACTTGCGAATCAAATGGTAACTGTTTCATCCATTCTAATGGTGACTTACCCAAATCAGTTAAGATAAATTGCATTGTTGGGTTTAAGTCTATTTCAGCTTTGTTCGCCTCATAAATCTGCCGATCTTGATTACCTGAAATTGTTACAGCATTTAAAGACAACAAGTAATCGTAGGTCTCTCTTGGAGCTATTGGGCCATATAGAATATCTCCGAGATTAATAAAAGTGGTCACCCCTTTTGCTTTTGCGTCATCCACAACAGCTTTAAGTGCAAACACATTGCTATGGATATCAGACAATACTGCAAATTTCCCCACTAAACTCTCCTTGTGCTGATGCCGCTTATTATATTGATAACTCTAGAGGTAAACCTATATTTCACCGTTCCACCCGGCTTATAGTCGTTCCATCTACAAATTTATCAGAAAATCAAAATGCTTGGCTAGCCACCTTTGCCGCCTTTATGAAACAAAAAACTCAAGAGGGTAGCAAGGCTTTAGCGAGAATAGCGCCGGCTGAGTCAATCAATCTAGATATGAAGGATTCAACCCTTCAAGTCTGATTTAGAGATTTGCGTCGATATCACTAATCTTGTCGTTCATTCGAACATATACAAAGGCTTAAGTGATGAAAAAAGTACGATTTGGCGTTATCGGAAATATGGGCCCTGAAGCAGATGCTCTATTTCAGGATATTGTTGCAAAAAAAGAAATAGAACATGGAGCTCTTAAAGATCAAGACCATATGGGAATGATCGTCGTGAAGAATCCCGATATTCCAGATCGCTCTGAAGCGATCAACGAGGGCGGAAAAGACCCAGTTCCTGAATTGCTAGAATCGGCACGAATTTTGGAGCGCAACAACGTTCAATTCGCAGTAATGACATGTAATACCGCGCACTACTTCAGAAATGAAGTCCAAAAACACACCAATGTATATCTAGTAGACATGCTCAAGACCACTGTCGACCTGATTAAACAAAATAATGCAGAATCAATAGTCGGTATCTTATGCACCAACGGTACTTATAACTCATGTATTTACGACCGATATTTGAAAGACGCTAACTTAGCATTCATCAAGCCGGCTGAATGTGAACAAGAGCATTATGTTCACAGTGCCATATACGGAGAGACTACTGGCAAGAAAACCATTTCTGGTCAAGATCTTAGACAAATTAATGGGATCAAATCAGGGGAATTCGAGCACAATGCGGCCCTGCTTTCTAAAGCAATTCAAGCCTTAGTCGATCAGGGGGTTAGCACCGTTATTTTGGGCTGCACCGAGTTACCATTAGTACGAGATATTCTACAAAAGAATTTCGCTAACGTGACTTTTATCGATCCAATGGAAGCTGTAGCTGACAGAGTCGTAGACATTTACAAAGCGGTTGAGCAGCGCCTCAATACGACCAATAATTTTCTTCAAGTTAACAATATTGAGAACATCCATAGCGTTGAAGACACTGTAAATTATATCTTAAGTCAAATAGCCAATGACTCAAGAGTTCTTCCAATGATGAATGATCAAAAAATTGCGTAAATAGCGAAAAACATTTTTCACGACAAGAGAAATAGCGCGAGTTTATTTATTCATACTACTACGACACTTGCTTGCCAAGGGTCTTTCATTCAAGTTTTCTATGCCGATATTAATCGGTAGGTATAGACTTTGGCATGTTACGCGTGGGGAGCATATCACCGTTTTAGTTTGCTAAATTCACACAGTTTTATACGACATTGTAATATAAAAAGAATAGTTTATGATATTTATCAGAAAGTATAACTATTCTTGGCAAAGGAGCTGCTCATTACATCTATTAGAATAGCATTTACTGATTTCCCCGGCCCTTTCAATCCGGATAGGATTTTAGCCTTACTTAAACAAAACTATACTGTCACAGTCGACCAGGAAAACCCTGATTATGTAATATATTCAGTTTTTGGTTATGATTATATGCAATATGATAAAGCTGTACGGATTTTCTTCACAGGTGAAAATGTAATTCCTGATTTTAACCTTTGTGATTATGCTTTTGGTTATAGTTGGATTGAATTTGGGGATCGTTATTACAGATGTCCTAACTACCAACTTTATGACCAATATAAAGACTTGCTTAATCGAAAGAGTTCTGTTCAAGCAGATAATATTCTTGAATATGAAAAACCTAAGTTTTGTAATTTTATTTATACTAATGGTGATGGCCATCCAATACGTGACGAATTCTTTCATCATTTAAGCGCTATTAAAAGCGTCGATTCTGTAGGTAAACATTTACGTAATGTTCAAGATACTATTGGAGCGCCTTATCATGGTGATTGGACAAAGCCTAAAATTGATTTTCAGAAACGTTACAGGTTTACAATAGCTTTTGAGAATTCTACGTCTCCAGGTTACACCACTGAAAAGCTTATTCATGCGTTATCTGCTGACACTATACCTATCTATTGGGGTAACCCGCTAGTAGGTAGAGAATTTAATACAAAACGCTTTATTAATTGCCACGATTTCAACTCACTCGAAGAAGTCGCAAATCAGGTTATGCAACTTGAAAATAATCCGGCGCTTTTAGAAAGTATGTTAAGAGAACCTTTTTTCCCGGATAATAAACCAACTATAGGATTAAATGACGAAGATATTCTTGCTCAATTTAATCTGATATTTGAACAAGAACACTCTCTAGCCTTTCGTCGTAATTTTCACTATTTTGGTGAAATTTATGAAAAACAAAGAGCTCAAGAGGTCAATACATTTAAATTTGTCAATAGTGAGAATCTCCGCGGAAAAATAGTCAGAGGTATTAGAACTTTATCTAGTCAATTTTAAATTCATATATTAGTTCCCATGTGGACCCCGGGGTGAGAGCGTGAATGCTCATTTTTTCCCACCAAGTTGAATCCAGCCCCAAAATCTTCTCAAGATAGGCGCTGTTCATTGCCGCAATCTTTTGTTTGCGCCGAATGCTGGCCTTTTGGGTTTACTCAGCCTTCAGCATGTTCAATGCAACATGCCGCATGTTCTCTGCGGCAGAGTGCATAGCACCAGATATCTCATACTCAATGTTACACGACCAGTCTGTCGTGATTAACCTGAGTATGCTGCATGAACCCTAGCCAACAACATCGTTATAATGCTTTATATAAACAACACCTTACCAATTTAACCTTACAAGGGAAACGCCCTGCTACCATTGATGCGTATTCACATGCGGTACGTCGTATGACAGGTAATACCGCGCACTACTTCAGAAATGAAGTCCAAAAACACACCAATGTATATCTAGTAGACATGCTCAAGACCACTGTCGACCTGATTAAACAAAATAATGCAGAATCAATAGTCGGTATCTTATGCACCAACGGTACTTATAACTCATGTATTTACGACCGATATTTGAAAGACGCTAACTTAGCATTCATCAAGCCGGCTGAATGTGAACAAGAGCATTATGTTCACAGTGCCATATACGGAGAGACTACTGGCAAGAAAACCATTTCTGGTCAAGATCTTAGACAAACTAATGGGATCAAATCAGGGGAATTCGAGCACAATGCGGCCCTGCTTTCTAAAGCGATTCAAGCCTTAGTCGATCAGGGGGTTAGCACCGTTATTTTGGGCTGCACCGAGTTACCATTAGTACGAGATATTCTACAAAAGAATTTCGCTAACGTGACTTTTATCGATCCAATGGAAGCTGTAGCTGACAGAGTCGTAGACATTTACAAAGCGGTTGAGCAGCGCCTCAATACGACCAATAATTTTCATCAAGTTAACAATATTGAGAACATACATAGCGTTGAAGACACTGTAAATTATATCTTAAGTCAAATAGCCAATGACTCAAGAGTTCTTCCAATGATGAATGATCAAAAAATTGCGTAAATTGCGTAAAGGTCATTGGTTAACATTGTGGCTAGGGAAAGCCGATTTATTCCTTTCAAATGACCCGTTAACCAACAATACAGATGGCTGAAACTTCAGCGGTTCAAGCATAATCTCACCACCGAAAGCGGTCTATATAGTCCGTTTCTAACACTATTGGCGTACACCTAGCCAGTTTATTTTGATTAATTTTCAATCACACTTGGCACAAACAGCAGCATTATGTAGAATAGCGCCGCACAGAAGTTAGACTCGCGTCACAAAAATCGGTTGGACCAGTAATAAGGACTTTGTAGTAAATGAAACATCTTAAGCAGTATTTGCTCATTAGCTTAGCCACCATAGCTTCAGTGCTGATGTCACTAAGTAGCCATGCTGGCATTCTTGGACTCGCCGGTAATTACAACACTTTTATCTTTAATGACTTCTCTGGTAGTTCTGATACTGAAGGCCGCTTAGCCGTCGGCGGAAATGCCCACTTACAAAACTACAGTGTTGGTGACAAACTTGGCACAAGCAGTGATCAAGTGGTGTTAACAGTAGCAGGAAATTTACAAGCAGACTACGGCCGAGTCTACGGTGCCGCAGAGGTAGGCGGTAGCGCAAATGTTACCCAAGCACATGGCTATGCCGATGGCGGCATCTCTGAAAATAGCCACATTGCTATCGATTTTGCTGCAGAACATACTTACCTGAATGGCGTGAGCAATCAGTTAAGTAGCCTATCGTCTAACGGCAATGTACTCCAGCAATGGGGAGGCCTTTATTTAAGCGGTGATGGTCAAAGCCAACAACAGGTATTTGAATTAGATGGCAATGACCTGCTTAATGCGCATACTTTCGAAGTGAGCAATCTTGCTGACGATGCTGAGATTATCTTTAATATTTCAGGAGGTAGCGCCGGACTAAGCAATATGAGTATGGCCTCTTTGCTACCCTCTCGAGATAAAGTATTGTTTAACTTTTATGAGGCCACTGAATTACTGTTGTCAGGAATCAGTGTTGAAGGCAGCATATTAGCGCCCTTGGCCAATGTTCAAGATCCCCAAGGTGTGATCAATGGCACCGTGATCGCTGCGTCTTGGGATGGCGCCATGCAGCAAAATCATGTGCCTTATACTGCAACACCACCTCCGAGTAGCGTTCCCGAACCAGGGTCTGCCTTGCTGTTTGCCGCCGCTATTTTTTTACTCGCTTGGCAACGCCGCTTTAGCCTGAGTAAATAGCTTAAACATAAAAAACGGACCGATAGGTCCGTTATTGAATGGCAAGTACGTAAGCTTAGTTGGGGGTGAAGTTAAACTTTTGCCCGCCAATCGCGGCTTCATACATTAGGCCGCCTTTCGCTAAAGTAAATACCGCATAACCACTCACGTAGTGGGCTTTTGATTGGGTACTCCCCGCAGCAGCTCCGGCGCCAGAAGTGCCCGCTTGCGCTGAAGCACCGGCAGTTAAGGCTACTGCGCTAGCTTGGGCGGCAAATTCAAAGCTGCCACTGGTAAATTCGTCGTAAGCACGCTTATCTTGTAAGAAGACAATTTGGCTAAATGCTTGGCCACCTAATTGAAAGCCAAGAGTCACTTGGCCCATATTTACAGAGCCCGTTGGCATACCACCTAAGTAAACTTGCCCCTCACCGTAGGCACCACCAATGCCAATACCGCCTTTACCAATGGTAGGAAATACGGCGTACCCATAGGCGCCATTAAAAAATTCTGCGGTTCGGTCTGATTTTTTGAACTGCTGAATTGTGGTTTGGTAATCGTCTGCGAATGCTTGAAAGCTTAACGCGAGAACACCAACACATAGTGCCAACCATTTCTTCATAGATAAACGTCCTTAGGCTTTAAATAATCAATAAGCAGCATACACGATGTCTATGACATTCGGTATGCTGTATATAATGTATTCAACGTGCCAACACCACTCACTTAGCTAGGTTGGTATAAACGATAGCGTGTTTGGTATCGGTAAGTTTCGCCCGGCGCTAACCAGCAGCTTTTATGTGGCCAATCTGGGCGGTTTGGCGAATCAGGTAGAAATTGGGTTTCTAAGGCCACACCGCTATGTGCTTGGTAGATCTCGCCGTTATGGCCAGGGTTCCCCTTTAAGAAGTTGCCGGTATAAAGCTGAATAGCCGGTTTGTCGGTATACACCTCCATCGCAAGCGATTGGTCATCTGCCACTATGCGAGCTACCGCTTTGCCTTTTTCGACCACATCTGCTTGCAGCAAGTAGC
>NZ_CP096670.1:0-27500 GCF_023238625.1 Agarivorans sp. TSD2052 | reverse complement strand
ACCGGTAAAAATAATGGCCATTCAGAGAAACTGGTCGTGGTAAAACCAGCCGTGGTAGAAATAGATACCGACTGGAAAAAGGCTTGGTCAAGGGCAATTGCCGGTGAGTTATAAACCTGCTGCGCTAACAACACGCCGAAACAAACCAGGGTCAGGCATATCTGTATAAAAAAGAACGCGCGGCACTCGGGATCAAGAAAGTAATACTTAAAGGTAATATTTCGTCCATTTACTGCAGCAAAGTGCAATGAGAAATTAATCCCTGAGATAATCAGGAACACCGCACATATCGTATTGATAGTTGAACTGTCGAAGTAACCTAAACTAGCATCGTAAGTTGAGAAACCACCGATGGCGATGGTGGAGAAGGCGTGGCAAATGGCGTCAAACAATGACATCCCAGCTAACCAAAAAGCGACACTGCAACTAATGGTTAAAAATAAATAGATATACCACAATACCTTTGCCGTCTCGGCAATCCTAGGCGTCATCTTTTTGTCTTTAACCGGCCCAGGAATTTCAGCCCGATAAAGTTGCATACCTCCCACACCGAGGATCGGTAACACCGCTACTGCGAGAACAATGATGCCCATTCCGCCTAACCATTGCAGCATTTGCCGATAAAACAAGATCCCTTTAGGCAGGTTTTCAATCCCAACGATAACGGTGGCACCAGTGGTAGTTAAACCAGAAAACGATTCAAAAAATGAATCAGTCACCGTCATACTTGGATTTTCGGTCAAGATAAAAGGCAAGGCTCCAACACTACCCAGTACTGTCCAGAACAGCACCACGATAAGAAAACCTTCTTTAGCTTTTAACTCTGTTTTTTGATGGCGTTGCGGAAACCAAAGAATAAATCCAGCGCTAACACAGATAGAAAAAGCTGCCATGAATGCTTTACCAGCACCATCCTTATATATAGCAGCGACAAAAGCCGGAACAATCATAGCGAGACTAAATAACATTACTAGAAGTCCAACGATCCTAATAATCGCTCTGATTTGCATCCGTGTCGTTTCTCTATTCAAATAAAGTTAATGGTGTATATCTTGAAGTAAAGCGCCCCACAAGACAACTTAAGACAATAGCTTGCTCACGTTAATCTGCCCGCTAGATAGATTGATAAGCTGTTGCTTAAAGGCAGAATATTCACTGAGAGGCAGGCTAACCTGCATTTTCGCCAAGTTTGAAAACTGGGTATCTAATTTAGTGGCACCATGTTTGTTGAGTAACATTTCAACTTGCGTAGTATAGCTATAATCATACTCCAGCATGCAACTACCGCTTGCCACTACGGTTTCTGTAGTCAGCAGCTTTAGTGCTTGCTGTACCCCACCGCCATAGGCTTTGACTAAACCCCCCGTTCCAAGTTTGATGCCTCCAGAGTAACGCACCACTACCGCTAATACCTGTCCCAATCCACTCCCTTGTAGCTGCGCTAACATAGGTTTTCCTGCAGTACCGCTAGGCTCACCATCATCACTAAAGCCTAAACATTGGCTATCATTAGGGTGACCAGCAATGAAGGCCCAACAGTGATGCCTAGCTTGTGGATGTGTGTTTTTAATCTCTGCGAGTTGCCTCTGGGCATGCTCGCGGCTTTGCACCGGTACAATCAAACTGATAAAGCGACTTTTTTTTATCACTTCTTCAACACTTACCGCCGATTTAGGGCGTAAGTAATCACTACTGTGTGCTACTTCCAAGTCAGCTCTCTAGTTAAGTTAGTACAGGCTTTACCGGTAATCACTACGTTGTCTTCAATGCGAATACCGCCGAAGCGGCGCATTTCATCAACCCGCGACCAATTAATCAAGCGGGTATGTTCAGATTCGGCCAATTCACTCAACAAACTGGGAATAAAATATAAACCAGGCTCAATAGTGAGCACTTGTTTAGGTTCTAGCATTCGCGTGCAGCGTAAAAATGGGTCACTGCTTGGTGCGGCCAAAATATCCCCATCTTCATTTTGCATAAATCCACCCACATCATGAACCTGTAAGCCAAGGTGATGACCCAAACCATGCGGGAAGAAGGCGCGTGTAATGCCTTTGTCGACAGCCGCCGAGGCGCTGCAATAGACAAACTCAAAATCTACCAGCAACTTTGCCAGCTGGTGATGAGCTTTGAAGTGGAGATCGGTATAACGTTTGCCTGGTTTTAAACTCGCCACCAGCGCTAACTGCAGTTTATCCATTTCGGCAACCAACTCTGCAAATAGGCCCTTTCTATAGGCATAACTGCGAGTAATGTCGGCTGCGTAGCCCCGATATTCCGCACCGGCATCAATCAGCATTGAGTAACGCTGCTTCTCGGGCAGTTTTGTGGCGCTCAACGCCGTGTAGTGCAGGATTGCTGCATTCTCATTGATGGCGATGATGTTGGAATAAGGCAGTGAATTCTCATTTTTACCTAGGCTGGCAAGATAAGCCAAGTTCATCTCAAATTCAGATGCCCCTGCAAAAAAAAGATCTTTTGCCACAATATGCGCTTTTACTGCGCGATGATTGGCTTCTTGAATACACTCTAACTCGTAATCTGTTTTATAGGCGCGATAGTAATGCAAGTAACTCAGTACTGACTCGGGATTACGTTCTCCAATATCGAGGGCCTCAGCTAACTCAGGGTGCTCACCTATATAGGCACAACGTTGCCGTTTTGCTGGAAGGAAAGGCTCAATATCTTGAGGGCTTGTCATTAGTTCAATATCAAAGAAATCTAGCCAAAAACCTGCTGGCTCGCCCGCCTCTTTGTGCCAATAGTCGCTTGCTTGGTGATAAATAAGCTTGGGTTTATCCACTCCATTAACCACCAGCCAACAATGGGGATGTTCGGTTAGCGGTAACCAATGCTTAAAATGCGGGTTCGTTTTGAAGGGGTAATGTTGATCATCAAGGAAGGTACGTAGTGGATAGCCTGAGTGAATAATCAAGGCTTCTAAACTCTCCCTCTCCAGTACATCAGTCACCCGATGCTGAAGCTGCTCAATATGCTGAGTAAACAGTTGTTGAATAGTTAGCATAAAACCCTCTCTACGACTATAAATTAGCTATTTAGTTATAGCGTATTTAGTTCCATTTTTGTTGGATCTAGAGCAGCTAATTGAGCATTGATGGTTTTTATTTGCTCTCGTTAGTGATGCCTTTTTGTGGCGTGACCGACAAAAAGTTAAACAAGTGTTTTAAATGAGTGTTATATTTGCTTTAATGTTTGCGTAACAAACTGATTACAAATTATCTCTAACCCCTACACAAAACTGGTGCTATGTACACCAGCAACAAGGAGAGCAGAATGATATATCAAGGCGAGAACCTCAGTGTTCGTTATATTGCCGACGGTATCGCTGAACTAACATTCGATGCCAAGCAAGGAAGTGTTAATAAATTAGACAAAAGCACTTTAGTCTCGTTGGATGAGGCCATTACCGCATTGCAACAGCAAGCAAATTTAACCGGCTTGCTGGTAAGTTCAGCGAAAGACGCCTTCATTGTTGGAGCCGATATCACCGAGTTTCTCGGCTTATTCGCCCTACCAGAAGAACAACTGGCGGCATGGTTGACTAAAGCCAATGATATTTTTAATGCTTTAGAGGACTTAGCTGTTCCGACAATTTCAGCGGTTAACGGTTATGCACTTGGCGGCGGTTGTGAATTCATTCTGTCTACCGACTTACGGGTCGCCGAACCCAATGCTCGCATTGGCCTACCAGAAACTCAATTAGGCATCATGCCTGGCTTTGGCGGCACAGTTCGCTTACCACGAGTGATTGGTGCCGATAACGCTATGGAGTGGATTACCACAGGCAAAAACTATAAAGCTGGCGAGGCTCAAAAGTTTGCCATGCTTGACGCCGTTGTGCCTGCCGAACAGCTACATGCTGCCGCATTAACGATGTTGCAAGACGCCATAGCGGGCAAAATTGACTGGCAGAGCCGTCGCCAAGCTAAGCTGTCACCATTAGCTTTAAACAAGATCGAAGCAACCATGAGTTTTAACTGTGCAAAAGGCATGGTTATGGCGAAAGCAGGGCCACACTACCCGGCACCGATTACCGCGGTAAAAACCATGGAGAAGGCGGCCCACTTAGGCCGTAGCGAAGCATTAGCCCTAGAAGGTAAATACTTCATTGGTTTAGCCAAATCAGAGGTCGCTCAAGCCTTGGTCGGTATATTCTTAAACGACCAACAACTAAAAGGCTTAGCGAAAAAAGCCTCGAAGAACGCTCAGAACATAGCTCAAGCGGCAGTGTTAGGCGCTGGTATTATGGGTGGCGGTATCGCCTATCAAAGTGCCAGTCGTGGTGTACCTGCGGTGATGAAAGACATTAATCAAGCAGCGCTAGACTTAGGCATGAACGAAGCTAGCAAGCTATTAAACAAGCAGCTTGAGCGCGGCCGTATCGATGGTTTGAAAATGGCTAAAATCCTGTCGGCCATTACCCCTAGCCTAAACTATCAAGCCATTGCTAACAGCAGTATTGTGGTAGAAGCGGTGGTTGAAAATCCCAAAATCAAAGCCGCTGTACTGCAAGAAGTTGAGCAGCATGTTGATGACAACACCATTATTGCTTCAAATACCTCGACTATTCCTATTTCTTTACTGGCGAAGAATCTTGCCCGCCCAGAAAAATTCTGTGGCATGCACTTTTTCAATCCTGTACACCGCATGCCTTTAGTTGAAGTGATTCGTGGTGAGCATACCTCTCAAGACACTATCGATAGCGTGGTCGCCTACGCCGCCAAAATGGGCAAAACCCCGGTAGTCGTCAATGACTGCCCCGGTTTCTTTGTTAACCGCGTATTGTTCCCTTACTTCTTTGGCTTTACTCGCTTACTGCAAGACGGTGCCGACTTCGTCAACGTTGACAAGATCATGGAGAAACAATTTGGTTGGCCAATGGGTCCAGCTTACTTACTTGATGTAGTGGGTATTGATACCGGCCACCACGCCGGTGCAGTCATGGCTGAAGGTTTTCCAGAAAGAATGGCCAAAAACGGTGAAGATGCTATCGATGTTATGTACCAAGCAGAACGCTTTGGCCAGAAAAATGGTCTAGGTTTCTACGCCTACACCAAAGACCGCCGCGGTAAACCGAAAAAAGATGCCGACCCTGCTAGCTATCAACTGTTAGCTAACATCGCTGGCGAAAAATGTGATTACAGCAGCGAACAAATCATTGCCCGTATGATGATTCCAATGATTAATGAAGTGGTCCGTTGTTTAGAAGAAGGTATTATTCAAAGCCCTGCCGAAGCTGATATGGCGCTGGTTTATGGTTTGGGTTTCCCTCCTTTCCGCGGCGGTGTATTCCGCTACCTAGATACCATGGGTCTTGATAAGTATGTCGCGCTAGCCGATCAATATGCTGAACTCGGTCCACTCTACCAAGTGACCGACGGCCTGCGAGCTAAAGCAGCGGCTGGTGAAACTTTTTATGGTAAGCAAGGCTAATGGAGGAATATAAAATGAAAGAAGTAGTGATTGTAGATTGTATTCGAACTCCTATGGGCCGTTCTAAAAACGGCTGTTTTAGAAATGTTCGAGCTGAAGACTTATCAGCCCAACTGATGAAAGGCTTGCTAGAACGTAACCCTAAACTGGATCCTAATGACATAGAAGACGTCTACTGGGGCTGTGTTCAACAAACCTTAGAGCAAGGCTTCAACGTAGCACGTAACGCGGCGTTACTTGCTGGTCTACCCCATTCTACTGGCGCGGTAACCGTAAACCGTTTATGTGGTTCATCCATGCAAGCGCTGCATGATGCCTCACGCGCCATCATGGCCGATCAAGGCGATGTATTTATTGTGGGCGGTGTTGAACACATGGGCCACGTCCCCATGAATCACGGCGTCGATTTCCACCCGGGTATGGCGAAGTCAGTCGCAAAAGCTGCTGGCATGATGGGCTTAACTGCCGAACTGTTATCGCAAATGCATGGCATTAGCCGAGAAGACATGGATGCATTTGGCGCTCGCTCACATCGTTTAGCACACCAAGCCACCATTGAAGGACGTTTTGCCAACGAAATTTTCCCCATCGAAGGTCACGACGCCAACGGTACCTTAAAGCTCATTGAAACCGACGAAGTGATCCGCCCTGAAACCACCGTAGAAGGCTTGTCACAACTACGGCCTGTATTTGACCCCGCCAACGGTAAAGTTACAGCTGGCACCTCTTCAGCCTTATCGGATGGTGCATCGGCTATGTTAGTGATGTCTGCTGAAAAAGCCGCTGAGTTGGGTTTAACTGTTCGCGCTAAAGTCCGCTCAATGGCCATTGCTGGCTGCGATCCTTCTATTATGGGTTATGGACCGGTTCCAGCAACCCAAAAAGCCTTACAACGTGCGGGCCTGAAAGTAGCAGATATTGACTTGTTTGAGTTAAACGAAGCCTTTGCTGCGCAATCTTTACCTTGTGTAAAAGATTTAGGCTTACTCGACCAAGTAGAAGATAAAGTAAACCTAAATGGTGGCGCTATCGCACTGGGTCACCCCTTAGGTTGCTCAGGAACACGAATTTCGACGACCTTAATCAACCTTATGGAAGCCAAAGGTGCCAAATTAGGTGTAGCGACAATGTGTATTGGTTTAGGCCAAGGCATCGCCACCGTATTTGAACGACCTTAAACGCTAAAATAGCCAAAAATGAGAGCGCTAAGCTCTCATTTTTTTTTGTTAATCACGCTAAGCGTTTGTAGATAGCAGGTTGTTTGTTATTCTTAGCCCCCTGTGACTACTTAACCGCAATAGGGCCCATGGTTTTAGCTAAACAATTATTAGTCGTTGATGACGACTTAGAAATAAGAAGCTTACTTGAACAATACTTGAGCAAGTCTGGTTTTGCCGTTATTAGCGCTAATGATGGTGTAGAGATGACTAAGCTACTGGAAACCAACGAACCAGAACTTATCATCCTTGATATAATGCTACCGGGTGACGATGGCTTTACCTTATGCCAAAAAATTCGTCGTACCTCTAACGTGCCTATTATCATGTTAACGGCTAACTCCGATGAAATGGACCGAATCGTAGGGCTTGAGTTAGGCGCTGATGACTACATTGGTAAACCTTTTAACCCGCGCGAATTGCTCGCTCGTATTAAAGCCTTATTACGTCGCTCTCAAGTGACCGCCAATGCCCAACAAAATACACGCTATATTCGCTTTGGCCAATGGCGTTTAGACAGTCAAACCCAACAGTTAGAGCATGAAGATGGCGACAAGCTGGAGCTATCAAGCAGCGATTACCGATTATTGCAGCTGTTTTTACAACACCCAAATCAAACCTTAGATAGAGATACCATTAGCGATGCTACCCGCGGCAGAGAAAGCCTGCCAATGGAACGTGGTATTGACGTGCAAATCAGCCGTCTACGCCAGCGTTTAAAAGACGACGGCAGCCATACCCGTTTAATCCGCACTATTCGCGGTTCTGGCTACATGATGGTTACTCAAGTCAGCCATGAGGTTTAAAGCTTTTTTCGAGCGCGCAAAGCCCAATTCTTTGTTAGCTCGAATGCTGCTACTGTTATTACTGGCGATTGGCTTAGCGCAAACTGCCAGCAGCTTTATTTGGTTTTATCAACTGCGTCAAGCAGAATCTGAAGGTTTAAGCTCAACCTCACGTAACCTTGCCTTAAGCTTAGCCTCTACCGTGACGTTCTTTGAATCCTTGCCATCAGAGTATCGCCATATTGTATTAAACCAATTACGCAATATGGGCGGTACCCGTTTCTTTGTATCTCTCAACCGAGAATATATTGAGATTGATTCTATTCCGGATAGCCATCGTAAAAACGTGGTAATCCAAACCGTCAGCGAAGTATTACATAGTGAACTCAATCGTAGCACGCAGATCGACGTAGATTTCTCAATGCCAGAGACATTACATGTACTGAAAAATGACATATTACTGCAAGACCTTCCTACTTCGTGGGCTTCTCATACTTTGCAAGTACAGCCTCTTAACCCGCCTATATTAGTGACACAAATTGCCTTAGAAAGTGGCGAATGGATATATTTAGCGGCGCTACTTCCGGCCCCCTACATCACGCTTGAAGATAACTTGTTGCCTAAAGATCGGGTCATGTTTATTGCCCTCATGACGTTCTTCTTGTTGCTCTTCACCTTTATCTTAGTTCGCCGTCAAACTCGCCCCTTAAGGCGCTTAGCTAAAGCAGCATCTAGGCTTACCATTGATTTATTTCAGCCCGCTTTAATAGAAGAAGGTAGCGATGAAATTCGTAAAGCAACCCGCGCCTTTAATACTATGCAAGGTAAATTGAAACGCTATATCGAAGATAGAGAATTGCTGTTTCGCTCTATATCCCACGACTTGAAAACCCCGATTACGCGGCTACGCTTACGCGCCGAGCTATTGGATGATGACAGCGTGATAGATGCTTTTAACCGTGATTTAGACGAACTTGAAATCATGGCTAAGGGCGCTTTACAAACAGTAAAAGACACTGATATCCATGAAAACCTTAGTGATATCAATATCATGACTCACCTTAAACACTGTATCGAACCGTTCATTGGTAACGTTGTGGTATTTGGTGAAACCATCGGGCCTTATCGCGGTAAACCTTTGGCGATTAAACGTTGTATTAGCAATCTCGTAGAAAATGGCATCAAATATGGCCATAGCATAGAAATCTATGTGCTCGATGATGACGTTGAGCTGTGTTTATTGTTTGTTGACCACGGGCCGGGTATCCCCAATGATCGACTCACTGATATATTTAACCCCTACGTTCGACTCAGCAAAGACGACTCTGGTTCGGGCTTGGGTTTAGGCATTGCACGCAATATTGCCCATGCACATGGTGGTGATATCACCTTACAAAACCTTCCCCAAGGAGGTTTAGAAGTAAAACTCCAACTACCTCACATTAAATAAGCCATTTGTAACAACTTGGTTACAAATGGTTACTTTGTTATCAGAGTGTTTCGTCTAGTCTAATAAATAGCCAACCAACGCTGTAAGGTGGCTGAAACAAGGAATGGAATTCACAAAAAAATAACAAAGGCATCAATATGCGTAAAATTGCAACTCTAGCCTCTACCCTGGCACTTACCAGCGCTCTAAATTTAGCCTATGCAGGCGAAGTAGAAGTTCTCCATTGGTGGACTTCTGGTGGTGAAGCCAAATCAGTAGGCGTACTAAAAGAAATGCTTGAGGCTCAAGGCCACTCTTGGAAAGATTTCGCAGTAGCCGGTGGCGGCGGTGAAAGTGCCATGACGGTACTTAAAACGCGTGCTATTTCGGGCAACCCACCAGCCGCAGCGCAAATTAAAGGCCATGATATTCAGGAATGGGCCGATCTTGGTTTTCTAAGTAACCTAAACGATGTAGCTAAAGCAGAAAAATGGGATGAAGTTGTTCCTGCGGTAGTGACAAACGTAATGAAATTTAATGGTGATTATGTCGCCGTACCAGTAAACGTCCACCGTGTTAACTGGCTATGGGCGAACCCAGCGGTATTTGAAAAAGCCGGCGCAAAAATTCCCACCACAATGGATGAGTTTTTTGTTGCAGCAGAGAAGCTAAAAGCCGCGGGTATTATTCCACTAGCCCATGGTGGCCAAGCCTGGCAAGACGCCACCGTATTTGAAGCAATAGCCTTAGACATCCTAGGCTCTGAAGACTACAACAAAGCTTTTGTCATGCATGACGACGCCGTGCTTAGTGGCGACAAAATGGTTGAAGTATTTACCGTATTTAAGAAAGTGAGTAACTACATCGACAGTGACTCACCAGGCCGTGATTGGAACATTGCCACCAGCATGGTGATTAATGGCCAAGCCGGCATGCAAATTATGGGCGACTGGGCGAAAGGCGAATTTATCGCTGCAGGTAAAGTACCAGGTAAAGATTTTGTCTGTTTACCAGCACCCGGTACCGACGGTCAATTTACTTTTAACATCGACAGTTTCGCCATGTTTGAATTGAGCAACAGCGATAACGTCACTGCTCAAAAGAGTTTAGCTAAAACCATTCTTACTCCTGAGTTCCAAGAAGTATTCAACTTAAACAAAGGTTCTATTCCGGTTCGTACCGATATGGATATGAGCAAATTTGATAGTTGTGCTTTAGATTCAATGGCGACCTTTAAGGCCAGTAATAAATCAGGTGATTTAGTACCAAGTATGGCTCATGGCTTAGCAACAACAGGCTATGTACAGGGTGCCATCTACGATGTAGTCACTAACTTCTTTAACGATCCTAACGGTGACCCTAAAGAGACAGTGGTTAAACTGGCTCGTGTAGTTAAAGCCGCACAATAAGCCCTAAAGTTCCGGCCTGCCGGTCGGAACTTGCTCCTGCTATTACCTTGTTAGTTTGAACATGGAGTTCGAACGAGGCTGTACTATGTTTAATACTCTGCAAAAATGGTTACCCAAAATCATCTTATCGCCCTCTATATTGCTGGTGACGGTATGTATTTATGGTTATGTAGCTTGGACCGGCTACCTATCACTGACCCACTCACGTTTTTTACCTAATTTTAAGTGGGCTGGTTTACTGCAATACAACAAATTAATGGAGAACGATCGCTGGGTCACCTCCTGCATCAACCTGCTGATTTTTGGTGTGTTGTTTATTCTTATTTCAATTATTTTAGGTACCTTACTGGCTATTTTGCTTGACCAAAATATTCGCCAAGAAGGGGCTATTCGTACCATCTATCTCTACCCAATGGCACTGTCTTTCATTGTTACAGGAACCGCCTGGAAGTGGATACTCAACCCAGGGTTGGGATTAGAGAAGATGATGCATGACTGGGGCTGGACCAGTTTTGAATTTAACTGGCTGGTGAGTAACGACATGTCGGTATATACCTTGGTGATTGCGGCAGTATGGCAATCTTCAGGCTTTGTTATGGCCATGTTTTTAGCTGGCCTAAGAGGGATCGACTCAAGCATTGTTAAGGCCGCCCAAATTGATGGCGCAAGCATGCCAATTATCTACTGGAAGATCATTTTACCTTGCCTACGACCGGTGTTTTTCAGTGCGGTAATTATCACCTCACACATTGCCATTAAGAGCTTCGACTTAGTGACCGCATTAACCTCTGGTGGGCCTGGTTACTCCTCAGATTTACCCGCTTTGTTTATGTATACCCATGCCTTCACTAGAGGACAAATGGGCTTAGGAGCGGCCAGTGCAATGATGATGTTAGCGGGGGTATTGGCGATCCTTGTCCCCTACCTTTACTCAGAATTGCGTAACCGGGAGCAATAATCATGACTAAATTTTCACCGGGTCGTCTATTCATCTACTTTATTTTAGTGCTGTTTTGCGCCATCTATTTAATGCCTTTGTTAGTGATGTTACTCACTTCTTTTAAATCCTTACCCGATATTCGCGGCGGTAATTTGTTGTCATTGCCCGAGGTATGGGTATTTGATGCTTGGTTTAAAGCCTGGGGAACGGCCTGTACCGGAGTCACCTGTGAAGGAGTAAAAGGATATTTTTGGAACTCCTTCAAAATGGCGGTACCGGCAGTATTCATTTCCACCTTAATTGGTGCGCTTAACGGGTATGTTATTGCACATTGGCGCTTTAAAGGCTCAAACACCTTCTTTGCCTTGATGTTGTTTGGTTGTTTCATCCCTTTTCAAGTGATCTTACTGCCAATGGCTGCCACCTTAGGTAAATTTGGTCTAGCCAATACCACCACCGGCTTAGTATTTGTGCATGTGGTTTACGGCTTGGTATTCACCACGCTGTTCTTTCGAAATTTTTACGTGTCGGTTCCGGCAGAGCTAGTAAAAGCCGCCAAGCTTGATGGTGCAGGCTTCTTTACTATCTTTTTCAAAATCATGCTGCCCATTTCCAAACCTATCATCATGGTTTGCATCATTTGGCAGTTCACCCAAATATGGAACGACTTCTTGTTTGGGGTGGTTTACTCCGGTTCAGACTCCCAACCGATTACGGTCGCGCTAAACAACTTAGTCAACACCAGTACCGGGGTGAAGGAATATAACGTTGATATGGCCGCGGCCATAATTGCGGCCTTACCGACCCTGTTTGTCTACGTAGTGGCTGGAAAGTATTTTGTGCGCGGGTTAACCGCAGGCTCAGTAAAAGGATAATGTAAATGGCGACCTTAGATATAAAAAAGCTCCACAAACGCTACGGTAAGAATGGCCCCAACATCTTAGAAGATATCAATATCTCGATTAATTCGGGTGAATTCTTGATTTTAGTCGGCCCTTCGGGCTGCGGAAAATCAACCTTGATGAATATGATTGCAGGCTTAGAAAGCATTACCGGCGGAGATATTTGCATAGACGGAAACGTGGTGAATGATGTAGCCCCTAAAGACCGCAATATTGCCATGGTATTTCAGTCTTATGCGCTTTACCCCAATATGACGGTACGCGGAAACATTGAATTTGCACTAAAGATTCAAAAAATGGAAAAAGATGATCGCGATAAAGAGATTACTCGCGTAGCGCAATTATTACAGATTGAACATCTGCTAGACCGCAAACCTTCACAGCTTTCAGGGGGGCAACAACAGCGAGTCTCCATGGGCCGCGCGCTCGCTCGCCAACCTAAAATCTATTTATTTGATGAACCCTTAAGTAATCTAGATGCAAAGCTTCGAGTAGAAATGCGTCACGAAATTAAAAAACTGCATCAACGCCTAGGCACCACCATTGTCTATGTGACACATGACCAAATTGAAGCGATGACCCTCGCTGACCGTATTGCGGTGATGAAAGACGGCGAGCTGCTGCAACTAGGCACCCCCGCAGAAATCTATAATGACCCAGCAGATATGTTTGTGGCAGGTTTTATGGGCTCACCAGCAATGAACTTTTTGCATTGCAGCGTAGAAAAAAATGAGCATGGCTTAGTCGGCTCATTGGTGTGTGACCAACAGCAACAGCACACCATACCCTTACCAGAGCATTTGAGTAATTACGCCGGGAAATCAATAGTAGTAGGGATTAGACCGGAACAAATCACCCATGTTAATCCTTATAAAAAGGATAAGCCCTTGGTGACAACACTCAGCCTTAAGCTCGGTGTACTTGAACCCACTGGCCCCGATACCATTGCCTTAGTCACCCTCAATGATAAAGAAATAAGCTGTCGTTTAGACCCAGACAAGCCGGCCGTCACCGGACAAAACCTAGAGCTGATGTTTGATATGTCTAACGCTATATTCTTCGATTCAAATAACGAACAACGAATCAGATAAAAAACCAACGAGGCTTAAGCCTCGTTTTTTTGTCCCGATGTTTTATCTCCATGAATTATTGCAATCGTCAACGTTGACAGATGAAAGTTAATCACTTCCTGTTATACAATAAAAAAGTGAACAACTAAGACGAATAGCCAATGAGTAAAGAGATAGATTTTAAGCAAGCAGACCATCAACTTGATGCTTTGGGTTTACGCTGCCCAGAGCCGGTGATGATGGTAAGAAAAACCATTCGTAGCATCAAGATAGGCGAAACCTTATTGGTTGAAGCCGATGACCCTTCGACCACACGCGATATGGTTAGTTTTTGTGAATTTATGGATCACACATTAATGGCCCAAAAAGTTGACCAAAAACCCTACCAATATCTGATAAAGAAAGGCAGTTAAGCCACTTTTTTAAAAAAAGTCTAATTTATCAGCAATTCAAGACGCAACAGCACTAGGGTCTAATCTCTCGCTGAGGTATACTCCGTCAGTTATAAAACCGACTATTTTTCATACGCGCGACACTAATCATGCATAAATACGATATAAAAACTTTTCAGGGCCTAATACTGGCGTTACAGGACTACTGGGCCCGCCAAGGCTGTGTACTTGTTCAGCCTTTAGACATGGAAGTAGGTGCTGGCACCTTTCATCCACAAACCTTTTTGCGCTCTATCGGACCTGAGCCGATGTATAGTGCTTATGTACAACCATGTCGTCGTCCAACCGATGGTCGTTATGGTGAAAACCCAAACCGCTTGCAGCATTACTACCAATTTCAGGTAGTCATGAAGCCATCTCCAGATAACATTCAAGAGCTCTACTTAGGCTCACTAGTTGAATTGGGTATCAACCCAGAAGTGCATGATATTCGCTTCGTAGAAGACAACTGGGAATCCCCTACTTTGGGCGCTTGGGGCTTAGGTTGGGAGATCTGGCTAAATGGCATGGAAATCACTCAGTTTACTTACTTCCAGCAAGTAGGTGGCTTAGAGTGCTCACCCGTCACCGGGGAAATCACATACGGCTTAGAACGATTAGCCATGTACATTCAGGGCGTCGATAGCATTTACGACCTGGTATGGACCGATGGTCCTATGGGCAAAGTGACCTACGGTGATGTGTTCCATCAAAACGAAGTTGAGCAATCAACCTACAACTTCGAACATGCCGATACCAGCGCACTGTTTGCTCAGTTTGACCAGTGTGAAAAAGACAGCGAAAAATTGATTGAAGCGGGATTACCTTTACCTGCATACGAGCAAGTCATGAAAGCGTCTCATGCTTTTAACTTGTTAGATGCTCGCCACGCAATCTCTGTTACCGAACGTCAACGCTTTATCCTAAGGGTAAGAACCCTATCCAAAGCGGTTGCTGAAGCGTATTACAATGCTCGTAAAGAGCTTGGATTCCCTTTATGCAAAGACAAGAAATAACGGAGGCATCATGAGCAACGAAAACTTATTAGTAGAAATTGGCACCGAAGAATTGCCACCAAAAGCATTACGCGGTTTAGCTGAATCTTTCCAAGCGAATGTGCAAGCAGGTCTTGAAAAAGCAGGCTTCGAATTTACTCGCGTAGAGTGGTTTGCAGCCCCGCGACGCTTAGCCTTGTCAGTTCAAGCATTAAGTGAAAAAACCCCGGACAAAGTCGTTGAAAAACGTGGTCCCGCGGTAAGTAGCGCATTTGACAGCGAAGGTAAACCTACCAAAGCTGCAGAAGGTTGGGCTCGCTCCAACGGAATAACAGTAGAACAAGCCGAGCGCTTAACTAGCGACAAAGGTGAATGGCTGTTACACAAAGCAGAGATCAGCGGACAAACTATTTACCAGCTGATCCCGGATTTAGTGGCCGATGCTTTAGCCAAGTTACCGATCCCTAAACCAATGCGTTGGGGTGCAAAAACAACTCAGTTTATTCGCCCTGTACACACCATCACTATGTTATATGGTGAGAAGTTGGTGCAAGGAAATATCTTAGGTATCGAGTCTGCTCGTACCGTTCGTGGTCACCGCTTTATGGGTGAAGCAGAATTCGAACTGAATCACGCTAATGATTATGTACAACAGTTAGATCGTCGCGGAAAAGTCATTGTTAATTACCAACAACGTAAAGCCATTATTCAAGAGCAAGTAGAGGCTGAAGCGGCTCGTGAAGGCGGCGTGGTTGAAGTAGATGAAGCACTGCTAGAAGAGGTTTGTTCTTTAGTAGAGTGGCCAGTAGCCATGGTGGGTAGCTTTGAAGACAAGTTCTTGGAAGTCCCCGCTGAAGCACTGATTTACACCATGAAGGATAATCAAAAATACTTCCCTATTTTAGATACCAAAGGTAACTTGCTACCACGTTTCATCTTTGTTTCTAACATTGTGAGCAAAGATCCTAAGCAGGTTATTGAAGGCAATGAAAAGGTTGTACGCCCTCGCCTTGCTGACGCAGAGTTCTTTTTCAAAACCGACCAAAAAGTACGTTTAGACAGTCGCTTAGACAAGCTGGCTACGGTTGTGTTTCAGCAAAAACTTGGCAGCCTATTAGATAAATCAAACCGAGTGTCAGAATTAGCCGCACAGATTGCGGCCGAAATTGGCGCCAACAGCCAACACGCACAACGTGCCGGCTTACTGTCTAAAGCAGATTTAAATAGTGAAATGGTACTAGAGTTCCCTGATATCCAGGGTGTGATGGGCATGTACTACGCTAAGTTTGACGGCGAGCACGAAGACGTAGCTAACGCATTAAACCAGCAATATTGGCCACGTTTCTCTGGCGATAAGCTGCCTGAGTCAAAGGTTGCGTCAGCGGTCGCTATTGCCGACAAGCTAGATACTCTTGCCGGAATTTTTGCAATTGGTCAATTACCTAAAGGCGACAAAGACCCATTTGCACTGCGCCGTGCTAGTTTAGGTATTATTCGTATCATTCAAGACAAAGCCTTTGACCTTGATTTAGATACTTTGATTAACAGTGCCTTATTGTTACTGCCTATCGAACTGGACCAAGCTGCCCAAGCCAAAGTGCATGCTCAACTCATTGAGTTTGTCTATGCGCGTCTTAAAGCCATGTACTTAGAGCAAGGCGTAGACCCAAGTGTTATCGCTGCTGTGTTAGAGCGCAAACCCACTAAGCCCGCCGATATAGATAAACGGGTTAAAGCGGTAAGTCACTTCCGCTCTTTAGAGCAAGCACAAGCCTTAGCCGCTGCCAACAAGCGGGTGTCTAACATTCTGGCGAAGAACCCAGACTTTGTTAAACCGCAAATTGATGCGAGCTTGTTGAAAGAGCCGCAAGAGCAAGCTCTGGCTGAAGCTGTTAGCGCGATGGCCTTAACACTTAAACCACTGCTAGAAAAAGGCGACTATCAACAAGCCTTGATCGAATTAGCCGCACTTCGAGAAGTGGGAGATAACTTCTTTGATAATGTGATGGTAATGAGCGAAGACGACGCCCTAAAAATTAACCGTTTAAGCCTGCTGAACTCGTTACGCCAGTTGTTTTTAGAAATTGCTGATATTTCTTTAATCCAATAAGCAGGTAACTTAGCGCTTAAATTTAAACCGCTTATTTTTTGGAATAAGCGGTTTTTTTTGATCTAGTTAACTGTTTTAAGAAAATGCCTAAAACCTTGAAATCCTTTTCAGTTTCGTAGTGTGAGCTTGGCACGTTTTTTCCAGCCAAGCTCGGCTATAACTAGTCTCGAGTTCAGCTCATTACGTAATGTTTGTCTGCAAAGACAAAGGAAAGCTATAAAAATATAAAGGAATTGGAAATGCTTAAAAATATCTTGAAAGCAGGTGTTCTAGCGCTAATCACAGTTATTGCTGCTGGTTGTGCTTCAGGCGGCGGCGACGCAAACGGTAAATTGGGTACAGATGTGTACTTACGTGGTGTATTCACTTGGTGGGATGCAGCTCCAGAATTCAAATTGATGCCAGTTGAAGGTAAAGAGCACCTTTGGAGTGCAACCTCTCCAGTAGACGAGCCTCTAATTGCTGATGGCCAACCGTACGAGTGGAAATTTGGTGATGCTGCATGGCAATGTGGTACTAACTTCGGTTTCCTATCTGGAGAAGCTGACATCAAACTAGGCGAACGTCGTCAATCAAACAAATGTTCAGCGTTTGATAACTTCAAATTTACTCCAGAAGAAGATGGTGTTTACCGTTTCTTCATGGATTGGTCTGGCGAAATCCCAGAAGTTTACATCGAAAAAGTTGAAATGTAAGCTCTGCTTACTTATTGCTAAAGCCCCTTAAAGGGGCTTTTTTTTTAACGGTCAACAACACTATATGGATGTAAATAATGCAGCAAGTCATTAAACCAGCCTTACTAGGCTGTTTAGTCAGCATGGCTATCGTGGGCTGTGCCTCAAACGAAGCCAATACTAGCCCTGCAGCAAGCAGTGCTAACCAAGCATTAACTCAAAGCGCGCAATGCTTACAATGGGACGGTCAGCCCATCACAGTAGATGTTGCTAATAGTTTTGAAGAAGGTACCGCGGTTAAAGATTTTTATAGCGGTCAAATGAGTACTGTTTATCAAGGTAAAGTCACCTTTACCCCCTCGCCTGAAAGTGGCGGGTTGTTGTTGCTTGAATCTGTTACCAAACAAGATGACGCGTTCAGCTGGGACAGCGCCTCAGTATATTTTGTTATGACCGACCGTTTTCACAACGGCAACCCTGACAATGATAATAGCTATGGTCGTAGCAAAGACGGAAAAAATGAGGTTGGAACCTTTCATGGCGGCGATATCGCCGGCCTTAGCGAAAAACTCGATTACATTGAAAACTTAGGCATAAATGCAATCTGGATTACCGCACCATACGAGCAAATTCGCGGCTGGGTTGGCGGGGGTATGCGCGGCGACTTCAAACACTACGGTTATCATGGTTACTATGTTCAAGACTACACGGTGATGGACCAAAACATGGGAACAGCCGAAGAATTCAAGCAGTTTGTCGACGATGCTCACTCTCGCGGAATTCGTGTCGTCATGGATATTGTGATGAACCATACCGGCTACGCCACATTGAGCGACATGCAAGAGTTTGGTTTCGGTGCGACCCAAGAATATGATGTGCCTATCGAGAATTATCTCGGTAAAAAATGGACCGACTGGTCACCCGGCAAAGGGGAGACATGGCACAGCTTTAATGACTATATCGATTATGGAAACCGTAACGAATGGGTAAAATGGTGGGGGCCAGACTGGGTTAGAACCGATATTTCTGGTTACCCTAATCCTGGACCTAGTGATTTAGAAATGTCTCTTGCCTATCTACCTGACTTTAAAACTGAATCAGACAAGGTGGTAGGTTTACCGCCGTTTTATAAAAACAAAGCTGATACCAAAGCAGTGGAAATTCCCGGCGCAACAGTACGTGACTACTTAGTCACATGGCTATCCGATTGGGTGCGTGAATATGGCATCGATGGTTTCAGAGCTGATACCGTTAAACACGTAGAGCCAGAAGCGTGGCAAGCACTTAAACTAGCCTCTAATCAAGCCTTCCAAGAATGGAAACAAAACAACCCGGATAAAGTACTGGATGACAATGAGTTTTGGATGACCGGTGAGTTTTGGGGCCAAGGCCTAAACAACTCTCGTTTGTTTGATAGTGGCTTCGATTCATTGATCGACTTTACTTATCAAACAGAGCTAGCCAAAAAAGGCATGAACTGCTTAACTGACATGCAAGATGGCTATCAACGCTACTCAGACGTGCTTGGCAAGCGAGATGGCAAGGTATTGAGCTATGTGTCATCTCATGATACTCGCCTCGCCTACGGCAGTATCAGTAAAGATCTCGATCAGCAAAAGCAATTAGGTTCGGCCTTCTTGCTCATGCCTACCGCAGTGCAAGTTTACTACGGTGACGAAACGGCCCGAGAAAAAGGCCCTCGTAGTTCAGACAAACATCAAGCAACCCGTTCAGACATGAATTGGGATCAACTAGACGAACAACGTTTAGCCGTGCACAAACACTGGCAGAAACTACTGCAATTCCGTAAACGCCATCAAGCAGTGGGATCAGGTCAACACCAACAACTCAGTGCAGCGCCTTATGTATTTGAACGACGCAAAGGTGATGACGCTGTAGTCATCGTGTACGCGGGGCAACACGCTAAATAGCTTTAAGTTAGATTTTCCCAAAGCGGCTTAGGCCGCTTTTTTTTTACCTAGCAATCTAGTAGCTATAATAAGCAGGGGAAATACTACGTATCGTCGTTTGCTATTCAAAAGCAAACTTTGTTAAGGTGACGCCTTGATGAAAAGAGGTACCCTATGACATATTCAGATTTCGGTAATAAATTCACTCGCCACGCCGGTATAACTCAGTTAATGGACGATCTTGACGAGGGTATCCGTGCCGGCGACGAAATGATTATGCTTGGGGGCGGTAACCCTGCGCAAATCCCCGAAATGACCGAAATCTTTGAACAGCACCTTCGTACAAGCCTAGAAAATAGCCAATTGCTTAATGCCTTGTGTAACTACGACGCCCCGCAAGGAAACAAAGCTTTCATTTCTAACCTGGCGCACTTCTTTAGAGAGCAGTTTCACTGGGATATAAATGAAGAGAATATTGCACTAACAAACGGCAGTCAAAGCGCATTTTTTTACCTTTTCAATCTTTTTGCGGGTAAAGGCAAAAATCACAAGCGGGTATTGTTTCCTTTAGCGCCTGAATACATCGGATATGAAGACAGTGGAATTAACGAAGACTTATTTATTGGCAACAAGCCCTCTATCGAGTTTTTAGCTGATCGTCAGTTTAAGTACCATGTAGATTTTGAGAACCTAAGCTTAGATGAGTCAATCGGCCTAATATGTGTTTCTCGGCCAACCAACCCCACTGGTAATGTCATCACTGACCACGAAATTGGCAAGCTGTCACAGCTAGCTAAGCAGCATCAAATCCCCTTACTGATTGATAACGCTTACGGCTTACCTTTTCCAAACCTGGTTTTTACCGAGCAGGCTAGCCCATTTTGGGATGACAATACTATTTTGTGTTTGAGCCTATCGAAGCTGGGTTTACCTGGTACACGTTGCGGCATTGTGGTGGCCAAGCCAGAAACAATAAAAGCTATCAGTAACTTGTCTGGGATTATTAGTTTATCGCCCGGCAGCGTAGGCCCTGCTCTCGCCAACGAAATGCTCAAAGACAACAGCTTGCTAGATGCCAGTAACAACATTATTCGCCCTTTTTATCAGCATAAATCGCAGCAAGCAATGGCGTGGTTGCAACAAGCTATTCCTTCTAGCAAGTTTAGGATTCATAAGTCAGAAGGCGCCATGTTTTTATGGCTTTGGTTTGAAGACTTACCCATTAGCGACAAGCAGTTATATCAGCAGCTCAAACAACAAGGCTTACTCATTGTGCCCGGCAGTTACTTCTTCCCTGGTGTAAGTAACAACTGGCGACATACCCAAGAATGTATTCGCCTTAACTTTGCTCAAAGCGAAGCCAATGTAAAACGCGGTATTGAGATTTTGGCTTCAGTGGTCAATCCGCTACTCGCTGAATAAGACATTAAAAAAGGGCCTGCGTAGGCCCTTTTCATTCATTATCTGATTAAGCTTATTATGCCGATTTAGCTTCTAAGCTTTCTACTGAATTTAGCTTGCCGTTAATCGGGATTTGCTTTGGTTTCAGAGCTTCAGGTATTTCTCGCTCCAAATCAATATACAGTAAACCATTCTCTAAATTAGCCGCTTTCACTTTAACATGATCGGCAATTTGATATTTACGCTCAAAGCCGCGCTCAGCAATGCCTTGATGTAAGAACTTAACTTGCTCAGCTTTTTTCTGTTTAGTACCGGTTACCACTAACGCGTTTTCTTGCGCCACAATAGATAACTCATCTTCAGCAAAGCCAGCTACAGCCAGAGTAATTCGATAATGATTTTCGTCTACCGCTTCAATATTGTATGGAGGGTAGCCGTTGTTTTGAGACTGGGCACTTTGATTAGAAGCCGCTTCAATGAAACTCGCTAAGCGGTCAAAGCCAATAGAAGTGCGATAAAGGGGTGAAAAGTCATATTGGTTACGCATATATATTATCCTCATAGAGCAATAAATTGTATTGGACCAGCGCTATTGCTGCGTCCCTTTCGTTACAAGACCCATCGCTATGGCATCCTGTTATAACTATATATGGGGATGGTTATTTAAGCTTTCAAGTACAAAAAAGGCAATATTTTCATATTGCCTTTTTATTGGTATTTCAAACAAACGCTAATAACTACACGTCAAGGTTCTCAACGTTTAGCGCATTTTCTTCAATGAAGTTTCGGCGCGGCTCAACTTGGTCACCCATCAAGGTAGTAAATAGCTGGTCACAAGCAATCGCATCTTCTACTGTCACTTGCAACATACGACGAGTTTCAGGGTCCATGGTCGTTTCCCAAAGTTGGTCAGGGTTCATCTCACCCAGTCCTTTGTAACGTTGGATATACAAACCTCGACGCGACTCAGCCATCAACCAGTTAAGGGCTTCTTCAAATCCTTTTACTGGCTTGGTTTTTTCACCACGTTTAATGTAAGCCCCTTCTTCAACTAAATTATTTAGTTTTGCAAACAGACTACAGATATCTTGGTAATCATGTGAAGCGAAGAACTCTGGCTCAAACTTAAATGACACATCCACACCATGTTGGCGAAGCGTTACTACCGGGTAGTAAATTTCACGTTCTTCGTGTTTTTCTATTTCTACTGAATAGTAGTTACCACTTGGTAGTTCAGCATTCACCGGCCCGATTAGTTCTTCGGCCCATTGCTCTAGTACCTCTGCTTGCTTCAACTCTTCCACATTAAGTGGGCGTTGATAAACCATTTGGCTCAGCAAAGAGATGGGGTAACGGCGAGACAAACGCTCGTTGTTTTTCCACACTCGACGGTATTGAGTCACTAATCCTTCCAACTGTTCACCGCTAATTGCAGGCGCTTCAGCATTTACATAAAGGCCAGCATTATCTAAGGCTAAGCTTGTTAGGTATTCAGTCAACGACTCTTCATCTTTTACATAACGCTCTTGCTTACCCTTTTTCACTTTATATAAAGGAGGCTGGGCGATGTAGATATAACCACGTTCAATAATCTCAGGCATTTGACGGTAGAAAAAAGTCAGCAATAGAGTACGAATGTGCGAGCCATCCACATCAGCATCGGTCATGATAATGATGTTGTGATAACGGGTTTTGTCTGGGTTATATTCATCGCGACCAATGCCACAACCCATAGCAGTAATTAGGGTGGCAACTTCTTGCGAAGATAGCATCTTGTCGAAACGCGCTTTCTCTACGTTAAGAATTTTACCCTTCAATGGTAAAATAGCTTGGTTTTTGCGGTTACGCGCTTGTTTAGCACTGCCACCCGCCGAGTCTCCTTCCACTATGTATAGTTCAGAAAGGGCGGGGTCTTTTTCCTGACAATCGGCTAACTTACCTGGTAAGCCAGCTAAATCTAGCGCACCTTTACGGCGAGTCATGTCGCGAGCTTTACGTGCGGCTTCACGCGCACGCGCAGCATCCAAAATTTTCTGCGTAATGATTTTAGCTTCTGAAGGATGCTCTAGTAAGTACTCGCTAAGTTTTTCACCCATGGTTTGTTCAACCGCAGACTTAACTTCAGAGGACACGAGCTTGTCTTTAGTTTGGCTAGAGAACTTAGGATCAGGCACTTTAACTGAAACAACGGCGGTTAAACCTTCACGAGCATCATCACCGGTAGCATTGTTCTTGTCTTTTTTATTAACGCCTTCCTTCTCCATATAGCTATTAAGAGTACGGGTTAGCGCCGCTCTAAAACCCGCTAAGTGAGTTCCACCGTCTTTCTGAGGAATGTTGTTAGTAAAACAATATACGTTTTCTTGGAAGCCATCGTTCCATTGCATTGCTAGTTCTACAGCAATACCGTCATCACGCTGGAAGTTAAAGCTAAATGCTTTTGGGTGAATCGGTGTCTTGTTGGTGTTTAAGTAAGAGACAAACGCTTCGATACCACCTTCATACATGAAGTGGTCCTGCTTATCATCGCGCTCATCTTTTAGGATGATCGATACACCAGAGTTAAGGAACGAAAGTTCACGTAAGCGCTTGGCTAAAATATCGTAGTGAAACTTAGTATCAGAAAATATTTCATTACTTGGCCAGAAGCGTAGCTCGGTACCGGTCTTATCGGTATCGCCCACAACAGCGAGTGGCGCATCAGGTTCACCTAGGGTATAAAACTGCTCGTAAACATGCCCTTGGCGCTTAACAGTAAGCTGTAGTTTTATCGATAGTGCATTCACCACCGAAACACCTACACCGTGCAAACCACCAGATACCTTATAAGAGTTATCATCAAACTTACCGCCTGCGTGCAGTACAGTCATAATAACTTCTGCTGCTGAAACCCCCTCTTCTTCATGCATATCAACAGGGATACCACGCCCATCATCGGATACTGACACCGAACCGTCATTATGAATGGTTACTACTACATCCTGACAGTGTCCAGCTAATGCTTCATCGATAGAGTTATCTACGACTTCGAATACCATGTGGTGTAAACCTGAACCATCGTCGGTGTCACCAATGTACATTCCAGGACGTTTTCTTACTGCATCAAGACCTTTTAGGACCTTAATACTCGATGAGCCATATTCATTTTCAGCCATGTTTTACTCTCGTTTTATAGTCGCTGATAACACCATGTTCCACGTGAAACACTGTGCATCCTTCTAAATCAAATCCATCTAGCATTTGCTCTTCAATAGCAGATACAAATACTTGTGACCCGTTTCGTTGCAAGCATTCTGCTAACAACTGTCGTTTAGACATATCAAGTTCGGCGGCAAAATCATCAATTAGATAAACAGTTTGCCTACCGCTATGCTGCTGAGCATGTTGCCCTTGCGCTAAAATCAATGCGCATACAAACAACTTTAGTTGCCCCCGCGAAATTACATCTACTGCATTAATACCATTAAACCTAAATTTCAGGTCAGCTTTGTGAGGGCCAACTTGGGTATAACCCAACATTCGATCACGCTGAAAATTAGATTGTAATAACTCTGCCAAATTGGCTTTTTCATCCCAACCTTGGTAGAAAGCCAAATCAAATTGGTACTCAGGTAGAAACTCTTTAACCAAGCTCATTAGCGCAGGCTTAATACTTTCTATATATGTTGCACGCTGCTGGCTTACCAGTGCAGCGAACTCTACCAACTGCTTGTCCCAATAAGCCAATTCGCCATATTGGCGCGTTTGTTTAATCAGTGCGTTGCGTTGCTTTAATACACGCTTATAGCTTTGCCAAGCCACATGAAACTGATGTTCCACGTGAAACACTCCCCAATCCAAATAAGCCCGACGATACTTTGGGCTTCCGTCGACTAAGCCATAGCCTTCGGGGTGAAGAATTTGTATCGGCAATAACGACGCTAGCACCGACTGACTCCGCACTGTTTCTTTATTAATTCTTAACGTTGTTTCACCATTTTTGAATTTTTGCAGACCAATTTTATGTTCGGTCAATTGAGCAAATACAACAAAACTGTCTTTGTGGTAAGCAACAACTTTACTAGCACGATTACTGCGAAAGGAGCGACCAAACCCAAGATAAAAGATCGATTCTAATATACTGGTTTTACCGCTACCGTTCGGGCCTAGTATCACATTTAACGTTGGGTTAAATGTGAGACTAGCGTTTTCGATATTTCTAAAATTTTGTAAGCCTAAGCTTTGTATATGCATTGTATTAAAGATTTACAAACGCATTGGCATAACAACATACATCGCTTTACCACTTTGCTCACTATCTTCAATTAACGCACTGCTATTACTGTTGCTCATATTAATCCGTATTTGGTCGCACTTAAGTGCATTTAATACATCTAATACGTAGACAACGTTAAAGCCAATTTCTAAGGCTTCAGCATCATAGTCAACATCGAGAATCTCTTCGGCTTCTTCTTGTTCTGGGTTATTGGCAGTAATATTTAAAGTACCTGCTTCTAACTGTAAACGCACACCGCGAAACTTCTCATTAGACAAAATGGCAGCTCGCGAAAAAGCTTGCTTCAACTCTTCTCTGCCTGAGATTAGAGCCTTATCACTATTCGCTGGCAATACACGGCGATAGTCAGGGAAGCGACCATCAACCAGTTTACTGGTGAAGGTAAAGCCCTGCACACTAGCGCGTATATTATTACTACCGATCTGCAGCTCTACCAGTTGGTCTTCATGCTCGAGTAAGCGAGAGAGTTCAGTAACGCCTTTACGCGGCACAATAACCTGCTGGGCTTGCAGAGGTGCATCGAAACGTTGCTCTGCTAATGCTAAGCGGTGACCGTCGGTGGCGATAGTTTTAAGACCTTTTTCATCGGTCTCAAACAACATGCCATTTAAGTAATAACGAACATCTTGGCTAGCCATAGAGAACTGCGTACTGTCGATCAGGTTTTTCAACTGACCTTGAGTCAACTGAATAACCTGCTGACTTTGCCAGTCTTCAACATTAGGAAAGTCGCTAGCGGGTAAAGTGGCCAAAGAAAAACGGCTTCGACCAGATTTTAAAACCAATCGATTATCATCTGCTTTACAGCTAATTTCACATCCATCGGGTAAGCCACGACAAATGTCCACAAACTTTTTAGCTGGCACGGTTACTCGGCCTTCGTTCACCGCATTTTCTAAGGGAAGTGTCGCAATAAGCTCAACTTCCATATCGGTACCTGTAATAGATAATTGTTGATGACTAATGTCGAGCAATACATTACCTAAAATAGGAATAGTTGGGCGCCCACCTAATGCGGCACTCACCTGCTGTAAAGGTTTAAGCAGTTGTTCCCGATTTATACTAAATTGCATACTTAAAAACGCCTCTCCAATTATGACGATAAGGTGCGAATCAAATTCTGATAGTCTTCTTTAATGTCGTGGCTTTCTTCTTTAAGCTGATTAATTTTACGACATGCATGTAATACCGTGGTGTGGTCGCGCCCACCAAAGGCATCGCCAATTTCTGGCAAACTATGGTTGGTGAGTTCTTTAGCTAACGCCATCGCCAACTGGCGAGGTCTTGCTACCGACCGAGAACGCCGCTTTGACAACAAATCAGCTATCTTAATTTTGTAATACTCTGCGACCGTTTTTTGAATATTATCAATGGTGACCAGCTTCTCTTGTAAAGCCAGTAGATCGCGTAAGGCTTCACGAACAAAATCGATGGTAATTGCGCGACCAGTAAAATTGGCGTTGGCAATAACTCGGTTCAATGCCCCTTCTAGCTCACGCACATTAGAGCGTAAGCGTTTAGCAATAAAAAACGCCACCTCATCCGGTAAACGAATGTTATTTTCGTTTGCTTTGGTCATCAAGATCGCCACCCGGGTCTCTAACTCAGGAGGCTCAATAGCCACCGTTAGACCCCAACCAAATCGACTTTTGAGTCGATCCTCTACGCCATCAATTTCTTTTGGATAACGGTCACTGGTGAGAATAATTTGCTGATTACCTTCTAACAACGCGTTAAAAGTATGGAAGAACTCTTCTTGCGAACGCTCTTTATTGGCAAAAAATTGAATGTCATCGATAAGCAAAGCATCCACACTGCGGTAATAGCGCTTAAAATCCTCTATCGCATTGTTTTGTAAAGCTTTTACCATATCTTGAACAAACCGTTCAGAATGCATGTAAACCACTTTTGCATTCTTTTTGTTGGCAATGATGCCATTACCTACGGCGTGCAATAGGTGAGTTTTACCTAAGCCGGTACCCCCATAGAGAAATAGTGGGTTGTAAGCGCCACCGGGGTTATTGGCCACTTGGGTAGCAGCTGCCCTAGCGAGTTGATTTGACTTACCTTCAACGAAGTTATCAAACTGATAAGTGGCATTGATATTATTTCGATGATTTGCTTCTAGCGCCGATTTAACCGCAGGCTCTTTATCCCAACTTTTTCCGTTATCGTTAAAGTTAGTTTGAGCATTACCCACTCCGGCTTGAACCGGAGACGCTTTTGCTTTGGTGGTTGACGGAATATTTACCGGACGACTACCCACCTCAAATCGCAAGTTAGGTTTATCGTTGCCGCAAAACTCTTCCAATAAAGCGTTTATGCGAATCAGGTACTTGTCTTTTACCCAATCCAACACAAACCGGTTGGGCGCGTACAATACCAATAGCTCAGCATCTTGCTCGACTTGCAGTGGTCGGATCCACATACTAAATTCTGTTGCCGGCAATTCATCTTGTAAACGAACTAAGATTTGTTGCCAAAGAGACCCACTCAC